>JAHYIU010000007.1 GCA_019429425.1 Candidatus Syntrophosphaera sp. | reverse complement strand
CCATAATTGGTCGCGATCAGCTTGCCGCCTATGTTTTGCCGGCCACGGCATCGACCCCTCTCCCCTGTCTCCAGTTCGCAGCAATGCGGGCAAAGCAAACAGCGGACCCTGTTTTCCCCCCTTTGTTCATAAAACATCGCTTCACGTTCTGTAATCATAGCCATGGTTCCAAACCTCGCAAGTGATTTTCCAGGGAGCGGCTGTTCCTGTCAACGCATTTTTTGGCGTTGCGCCCCAGACTGGCACGCCTTTCGGGATGATCGTACAGGGACACGATATCCTTGGCCAGCTCTTCCGCGCTGGAGATCTGGATCGCCGAATGAGACTGCAGATTAAGCACAGACGCGGAGCAGGAACTGTGATGCGGGCCCATGATCACGGGTTTGGCATAGAATGCCGGCTCCAGCGGATTGTGGCCGCCAAAATCATAAAAAGAGCCACCCACGATGGCGATGTCGCAGATGGCGTAAAACTCGTTCAGATGGCCGATCGTGTCCACCAACAGGACTTCCGCGCCCGCTCCAACCGGCAATTGGGAAAACAGCGCGTGCCCGGGAAACAGGGCCTGGACCTCAGCCGCCCTTTTGGGATGGCGGATGGCGATGATGAACTTCAGGTTCGCGATACCCAACTTTAGAGCTGGCAGGATGGACTGAAGCAGCTTCTCCTCCCCAGGCCGCGAACTGCCCAGGCAGATGAGGAAATCCTGCTGCCGGTAGCCGTACTTCTCGCGCGTCGCATAAACATCGTATTCCGGAAGCTGGATGGCGAATTTCAGGTTTCCGGCGTTGTGGACCGGGATGGAAAAAAGCTGCCGGAATCTCTCCGCGTCGGCTTCGGATTGGGTGAAAACCGCCTTCACCGGAGCCTGCAGGTAACGCCACAGCCATTTCAGCCTTAGATATCGCCTCAGCGTATGGGCGGACATCCGCGCGTTCACGAAAACCACGTCCCGGCCCTGCGCTCTGGCCTGGTCCAGCAGATTTGGCCAGATCTCGGTTTCCACGATGATGATCAAGCCGGGATCGATCGCCTGCAGCTGTTTTTTGCGCAGCCAGGGCAGGTCCAGAACCGCCAGATGCGCCGGCACGCCAAGGTTTCTGGCCTGCGCCAGTCCGCTGACCGTGGTGGTGGTGACCACGATCTTCTTCTCCGGATGCCTCTCCTGCAGCGCTTTCAGCAAGGGTTTTACAGCGTTCACTTCGCCCACGGAAGCGGCATGGATCAGAATCCCCTTTTCGCTGCTTGTGGAATTGTAGTTCAATGCCGCCTGGTATTGTTTCAACCCGAGAAATAGATACAGCAAGGGATAGAGGGGGATGATCAGAATCTCCAGGATCCGGCTGAACAGGCGAAAGATGATCAACGGCATGAAACGCTTCCTATTAAAAAAAATGGATGCCTTTGCAGGCATCCGAGTATATGGCGGGAGCGACGAGACTCGAACTCGCGGCCTTCTGCGTGACAGGCAGACGTTCTAACCAAACTGAACTACGCCCCCGCGCTGTTCAATTAATGTTTTGTAGGGGCACGATTTTGGCAGCCCCCTTATCTGTCAAGCGAAAATTTGGACCGGACCTTACAGCTTGAGCAAATGTAGCCAGAGCTTTCCAAAGCAGGGGTCCCCGCTCGCGGGGCTTCCGCTTCCCTTCAGGCGGAGGATCGGAATCCTCCGGCTACAGGGTTTCCCCTTTTTCTCTTTTTCCCTTTTCCCCTTTCAGGCGGAGGATCGGAATCCTCCGGCTACATTGCCACCAATGCCCAAGCTCCAAAAGCCAAGAACCGATCAGTTGATAGCCCTGCAGAGACGAAACCCGCCGGCGTAGCTGTTTCGGTCGGCTCGCTGCCGTCGTCGGTATAGCGTATCGTTGCTTCTTCCGTGGCGCAGGAGATGCTCACGCTTTGGGGACTGGCGTAAAAGCCGCCGGGCGGGTCAAAGAAAGGCTGTGCCACCTCCCCGGCCCAGTCGTCGGCGATCACTTTCACCCGGTAACTGGTTCCGGGCCCCACTCCGTCCTGCCCGTAGTGCCAGATGATCTCATAAGCCGCGCCAGACGCTGGAGCCGGTCTGCTGGATCGGAGGAATGATGGATTCCTCCACTCCGGTCTGGGTGATCTCAAACACGTTGGATTCGCCCTCGCCGACGAAGGCTTGGATGCTCCCCGTCAAAACGAGAAGCGCCAGGAAAATGAGGATCTTGTTCATTGCCTTTCTCCTTGCTGGTGCTTGTATTCTGCCCTGCCGGGCCTCCGCCGCCCGGGAATGGATTCCCGGCTCGTGATGCTTTTCTTTCCTACATGAGATAAAATCGCGCTGGCATTGCCGCGCGCGCAGCCAATAACCTGGTCTCTCCATACAGATAACCTCTATGCAATATATGCTACCATGCTCATTTCTGTCAAGCTAATTATAGCTGTTTCATATATTTACCAGCACGTACAACAATGGCGCCCTCTTTGGTTCAGAGCTAATGGGGCATAGTGGTGTGCTGGCGGGATGAAACTTGGAGTCGAGCGGGACCCTGGAGTCGAGCGGGGCGGTCTGTGGCTTGTCTTGTTCAAGCTCCAGGTTCTGTCTCCGCCCCGCATGGACTCCAGGATCTCCTGCTCCGCGAATGAGGGTTGTGTTGCTGGAGTCCATGCCCGCCAGCCATAACTCAAGATATCTATCAGCGGAACCGGGTAAAGGGCGGGCTCGACTCCAGCGTGAGCCGTCCCTCGCTCGACTCCAGCGAGGTGGATTCGACTCCAGCCCAGATGGCTCCCCTTATCAATACGGTGTTAATACGGACTCATTACGGACAAAGTCCGTAGTGAGTCCGTATTGATAGCGTAATGATAAGGAGAAAGACGGGCTAAAGGATTGGCGTGGAGATGTTAGCGCAATGAGTGTGAGCAATGTTCCCAGCGGAAGGATAAAATACAATCAGCAAAAGTCTTATCCAGGTTGATCCTTGTTGATTCCCAATTATGTCAGTGAATCAAGCGGAAATGGCGCTGGCCCGGGAGAGGGTGGTGAGGCGGACTCCCATACCCTGGACCTGGGTGATGAATTTCTGCAGGGCCTTCAGCTTATCCCGGCTGTGGCAATGGGTGATGATGATGACGGGCTCGCTTCTGCCCTTGTATTTGCCCAGGGACGAGATCTTGCCGGCCAGGGTGGCGTCGCTGTTATCCGGCACGTCCAGAAAGATGTCCCGGCGCAGGGCCGGATAGCCCATAGTCCGTGCCAATGCGGGGCCCACGGTCTCGCCGGTGGTGAAGCTGTCCGCGAAGAACAAGCCTTGGGCGTGCAGTTGCCTGAGGATAAAGGACATGGCGTCCCGGTTCGCCGTGACGGCACTGCCCATATGGTTGTTGGCTCCGATGGCCATGGGCAGTTGGGTGTGGAATTCATCCAACAGCGCGGAGATCTCGTCTTCCGTGGAAGTGGTTTTGATGTATCTGTCACCCGGATTGGCTGAGGCGGAGAGAGCCTGCATGGGAACGTGGATCAGCACTTCGTGGCCGTATTGGGCGGCGATCTGGCCGGCCTGCCGGGTGTGGGAAAGATCGGGCAGAACGGCAAAGACGACCTCTGATGGCAGCTGCGCGAAATCCTCCAGCAGCGCTCCGCTATTGCCAAAATCATCCACGATGATCACCACATCCGGGATCTGGTCCGAATCGGTCCAAGTGTAGGCATAGTCTTTCAGGGCAAGCTTTTCCGCGCTTGCTGCCACCTCCTGGGCCTGTTCGAGTTCTGCGGTGGGGATCTCTTCGTCCAGGTGGCGTTGATAGATGCTGGGCCTTTCTTGTGGCCTGCGGGTCCGGTTTGCGGCTGAATCCTGGCTCTGGCAGGAAAAAGCCAACGCGGCCAGGCTGAGCGTTACAATGATCAGGATCCGGTTGAGGGAGCGAGCGTCCATGTGAGGGTGTCTCCGATATTGAGCTTGAGTTGATGGGCAAGCCCGGCATTGATCTCCAGGACGTATCTGTAGATGCCTCCGGGTTGGATTGTTTCTTCGCTGAAGGGATGAGTGTTCTCGGCAATGTGCATGATCCTGCGTTCGTCGTCGATAAACAGGATATCCAAAGGCAGGTAGGTGTTCTTCATCCAGAAGGGATTGCGGGAAAGGCCTTGAGGATCAAACAGCATGGCCTGGTTTGACGCCATGCTCTCGCGATACATGAGGCCCTGGGTGATAGTCCTTTCCGTGTTGGCGAGCTCGATGCCGAAGCTGCCGCGGAGATTTCCGTCCGGTGCTAAAATGCTCAGTTCCCCGTCCTTGCGGAAGATCGTGCCGGGAATGGCGCTTTCCGCTGTCTGATCCGTTTCCGGGCTTTTAGGTTCACGCTTGCAGGCGCTGAGGCCGAGGACCAGGGTCAGGATCATTAGGGAAAGAAGATATCTGGGCAAAATTGCCTCACTTGAGCAGGATCATTTTCCGGGTGAGGGACTCTCCCCCACTCTCCAGACGGTAGAGGTAAATCCCGCTGGAAACTGGTTTGCCAAAGTCATCCCGTCCGTCCCAGACGAGATTCTGAACCCCGGCCGGCTGGATTCCTGACAACAGGGTCTTAACAAGCTGGCCTTTGGCGTTGTAGATCCTCAAGTGGGCCGTCTGGTGCGCTTTGGCCAGGGAAATTGTGATGCGCGTGCTGGGGTTGAAAGGATTGGGATGGTTCTGCGCCAGGCTGAACACCGGAACAGGAACCAAAGGATCATCGCCGGCCGCGGAGGTGCTGATGAAAACCGAGCCAGGAACGCCGTTGAGGCTGTATTGCAAAGTGAAATCGGAAGGATCGTCCTCCAGGGTTACGGTCAGGGACAAATGCTGCACGGCATGGCCGGCATAGCCGTAGCGATCCTCATCCGCGTTGAAGAATTGCCCGTAAAGATCGTCATGCAGGGTCCCGACGTGGCTGATCTGGACAACATTCACCGGCGAGGTGGAAAAACTGATGGATTTCAGCAACTCCGGGTGTTCGAGATCGATGACCAAAACCCCATTGTAATGTGCCGTGAGCACCGGATCGCCCGGGTTTTCCGGCACATCGGTCTGCACCGGCAGGCGCCAACCCGCTTCGCCAATATAGTTGAACAGCAGCCAGGCATCAAAGGCGTCAATGCTTTGGTCCGCGTCCAGGTCGCAGGCAGCGATCCGCTCTGCCGACCAAGGCCGGGGATCGATGTCGGGAAGCGGGTCCAGGCCGATCGAATAGGCCAGGATGCTCAGTCCGTCGGCTTTGGTGAGCTGCCGGTTGCCGTCGGCATCGCCATAGATTAGCTCTGTGGAGTCGATGCCTTTGATGGTGATGTCGTCGAGATAGATCCCATCGGCCGTAACGCTGTAGTCCGTGACGATCAGGAAGCGGACATGCACGCTCTGGCCGGCAAACTGGGCCAGGGAAAAAGACATGTCCTGCCAGCTCAACTGGGTGCCGGTGATGCTGCCCAGGGTCGTCCAGTTGGAAGTGGTGTTGGAAGCCTGCACATAGACGAAATCATAGCCGTTTTCCAGGGCGTAGGCGGTTCTGAATGTAAGAACAGGATTCTCTATATTTTGCAATGAGATAGGATTAGTGAGTAAAAGTGGTTTACTGATTCGATTGGCATAGTTGCCGCCCGGAGAGTCAGTTATCACACTCTCGCCTTGGTAGGTCGAAACGCCCCAGGGCGGCGTGGCGGTCCAGTTGCCGATCGTTTCGCAGGGGTCAGAGAACAGCTCAAGAGGATCTGAGATCACGAAGATCCGCCGGGTCTCATCCCGGGTGAGCAAAAAAGATGTTTCCCAGATCACTGCTCCGGCCTGGCTGAAGCTGATCTGATAATTGCCTTCGTAGATGCCGTTGATTTGGAAATTGCCGAGGGCGTCGGTGTTTGCCGTGATGGGAGTTTCAGCCAGCAGAGCGACTTCCAGCCCGGCCAGGGGGTAACCCTCAGGATCGCGGGCCTGGCCACGCAGATTCACGGACACGGCGTGTTCGAGTACGAAGTTGTGGCTCGTGGAGCCGCTGGCTGGAACGGTGATCTGGGCTGTTTGAGGCAGATAGCCATAGGATTCGGCAGTGATGGTGTACGAGCCTGGCAGCAGCAGTCTGTGGAAATCGCCCACATCCGGATCGGTGTGCATGGCCTTGGCGTTGCCCTGCACGGTTATCTTCGCGTCCAAAGGAGTTCCAGACGAAGAGGTCACCAGGCCGTGAACTCCCTTGTGGACGAATTCCAGGTAGGACAACATCGATTCCTGGTTTTGCGCCCAATAGGTGGGCAGGGTGGAAGCCGGCGGCCAGAAAGAGTTGCTGATCTCCGCGGTGATGTCGATGCAATCGGTATAGCCGTAGTTCCAATCCTGCATCGAGCCGGTGATCACGTACCACTCCGCGCCATTGGTGATGCCGTTGGGAAACTCGGTGCTGTTGTACATGGGCAGGTTGTGGATGGAGTAGGAGAGCGCCGCGGCCTGGATCAGTGCGTCGTCCGGGGTGAGGTTATAGGTATAGTCCCAAGGATAATTCATCACCAGGGCGCCGGTGTGGAAATTGGCTGAGAGCACGAAGCTCTGATCGTTGCAGAAATCCATGACCGCTATGTTCTCGGGCGCCCAGGCGTTTCCGTCCGGATGCTGGTTTCCCGTGGGCATCGGGAAATTGCGGTTCAGGTCCACCCCCGCCGCGTTGTAGCGCTGGCCGAGGACAAATCCGTCGGGATTCATCATCGGGCAGATCCAGATCTCCGTACTATTCACCAGATCAGTGATACGGGCGTCGGTCCCGTATTCGGAGGTGAGCAGTTGGATCAGCCGGATGCACATGTCGTAGCCCACCACCTCGTTGCCGTGCATGGACGAGATATATTTGAATTCGGGTTCCGCTTCTTCGAGCGCGGGATTGTCCGTTATCTTGAGAAAGTAGAGCGGCCGGTTCTGGATCGAGGTTCCGACCTGGACAAGCTGGCAGATGTTGGGATACTGGGCTGCAGTGTCGACCATGAATTGATGATATTGGTCAATCGTGTAATACTCATCCCTGGGCGCGCTGCCGGGATCTTGCGAATGCAGGCGTAAAGCGTTCTCGCGCGCCTCATCGGGGAGCTTGGCAGCCTGGAAACCGTGGTCCAGAAGCTCTTCAAATTCCTCGTTGCCGCGCACGTATGCCGTGATGCTGCCGCTTTGCCGGTTGACGTTGACGACGCTGATGTTCATCTGGCTCAGGGTTTTCGCGTCGGCCTGGGGATTCCAGCTTCTGATCAGCACGGGATAGCCATGGGCCAGGGCCATCAGGAGCATCAGGGCTGGGATCAACACTGCTTTTTTCATATGGAGTTTCCTTAACATTGTTCGTGAAGAGATCTGAAGCAAGATTCAAGCCTAACAGATCAAAGCCAGGCTGACAGCGACACACGACCCACATTGCTTAATGCTGCTTCATTCCTGATCTGACATGGTTCACAAGCGATCATTGCGCTGCGCCTGGCAAGGCCAGAAAAAAGCGAGGGGCATATTTGTCAACTGAATTCAGCTTTTTCTCTTGTCAAAAAAGCGATTGCCGGAAACATTGTTTTTTTTGTGAGGTTAAATTGAGATCATATCCAATCATCATGATAGTCCTGATAATTGGCGGCCAGCTTGCAGCAGGCGCCTGGCAATGGGCAAGCGGCTTCGGCTCCCAGGGCATGGAATCGGCCTGGGACCTCGCGACTGGCCCTTCCAATGAGTATTTCTACGTGAGCGGTGAATACACCGACTCGCTCACAGTCAATGGTGTTTCCTATCCCTCCAACGGCCAGTCGGATTGTTTCATCATCAAATATTCCGCTTCCGGCCAGGTCCAGTGGGTGAAAACCTTTGGTTCGACAGAAGGCGACGTCTGCCTGTCCGTCTCGGCTGACGCCGCTGGAAACTGCTATTTCACGGGGTTTTTCTCCGAATCCATCGCTCTGGACGGATACTTCATCCAGGGCGCCGGGCAATGGGACGTTTTTTACGGAAAGCTGGCTCCCAACGGAGGCCTGCTCTGGATTAAGTGCTTTGGCGGAGTCCAAAGTGACATGGGATACGGGATCGCGGCCACTGACCAGGGCGATTTCTATGTCACGGGCTGGTTTGCCGATACGATCACGCTTTCAGACACGGTGAGCCTCACCAGCTACGGCGGCAGCGACATCTACCTGATCAAATTCGATACCAACGGCGATCCGCTCTGGGCACGCCACGCCGGAACCGTGGGGGTGGAATACGGATACAAGGTCGACGTGGACGTCACGGGAAGCCATGTCTACATCACCGGGCAGGCCAGCCCCGGCAGCAATTTTAACGGGATCACGACCGACGCCATGGGCATGTTCGTGGCCCAATACGATTCCAGCGGCAACATCCAATGGGTGCTGCCCTCCTGCAATGCCGGAGCCATCAATATCTCCGCCGACCATTATGACCCGGTCGACCAGGAACATGCCGTGATCGGCAGGGTGACAGGCACTGGCACGATCGGAAACACCACCCTGAATAGCGTGGATGGATCGGACGACATCTACATCGCCTGGTTTGACAGCTTCGGAAACTGGACGAACGTGGAGCATTACGGCGGCCCCGGTTCCGACAAGGGCAGGGCGATCGACATCGGTTCCGAGACCGCGGAGCTGTGTTCCTTTGCAGGCCAGGTCGATTTTGGCGGGACCACTTTGTATGGCAATGGATATTGGGACATCGGCATCCTGCAGAGCCAGCATGCGCCGATCAGCGCTAGAAGCGTCAATTCGGACGTGGGCACGGATATCAAGGCCTTCGGCCCGGGAAAGTTTATTGTCACGGGCTGGTTCAGCGGAGCGCTTAAATTCGGCTCCCACATCCTGGATAGCGGCTCTGAGGCCAACCTTGACGTTTTCGTGGCCGTCTACGACCGTCTGGCCACTTCCGTTGATGACCAGACCGTTCAGGTCCGGCCAGGCCTGGCAGCCCATCCCAATCCGAGTTTTGGCGGCTTCACGATCGAAGCCAAAAACAGCACCCGGATCGATGTCTACAATCTGCGCGGACAACTGGTGCGCCGTCTCCAACCCGAAGCGGAAAACAAAGGTGTGGGCCTGTTCCGCTGGGATGGCCGTGACCGGCTTGCACAGCGCTGCCCGGCTGGAGTATATCTGCTCAGGTCGGATCAATCAAGTTCCCGGGTCCTGCTTCTCGACCAGTGAATAGATCATTCTGGCGGCCGTTTCTGATCCTCGGCACAGCAGTCTTGCTGATCTCGATCGTCTTTCGGCTGCTTCCGGATTGGGATAACCAGGTGTTCCCGATCAAGCGGATGGACTGGCTGGAAGAATTGCTGAGGGTTTTCTTTCCGCCGGAAATGGAAGAGCCGCAAACCGCGGAAGAAGAAGCGCCCGTGGAAAATGAAACGGTTCCCTTGCGCACATTCACCGCCAAGCTGGCCCAGCTCAAGGCAGAGGGCCAGGGCAACATCCGCATCGCCCACTATGGTGATTCCATCATCGAAGGCGACCTGATCACCGGCAAACTGCGCGAACTCCTGCAATCCGAATACGGAGGCAGCGGAGTCGGCTTGGTTCCCATCACTTCGATCGTGAGCGATTTCCGCATGACGATCGGGCACAGGTTTTCCCGCAATTGGGAGTCCCGTTCCTTTGCCAATCGTGGCTCTTACGACGTTCCCCTGGGCATGATCGGCTATACTTTCATTCCCAGGAACTACTATCTGGCTGAGACCGTGATCAAGGTGGAGCCAAAGATCGCGGTTCCCGACTCGCTCCAGGCAGACAGCGTCCGCGTTGCCGCTCCAGCCACCAAAGCGAAGAAAGAGACCCGCCGCATTGCTGTCGCCGGCCCTGCCTGGGTCGAATACTACGGGACCGACAATCCCGGCGGGGCGCCCCAGTTTCGCAGGATCCGCCTTTTTTACAGCCAGGCCTCTGCCAAGTCCAGGATCAGGGCCGCGTTTGACGGCAAGCCTTCCCAAACCTTCCAGCTTCAGGCGGAGGAAGGCATCCAGGTCCTTGATCTGAGTGCCGGAGGCCCCGTGAACAAGGTCCGCCTGGAGTTCGACCCCAGGGATCCCATCCACGTCTATGGCGTCTCTTTTGACGATACCGACGGAGTTTATGTGGACAATCATGCCGTGCGGGGCTACACTGGGATGTATTTCAATGCCCTGCCGCAAGAGCATATGGCCGGGTTTCAGGAACATCTGGATTATGATTTGATCATGCTCCAGTATGGGCTGAATGTCTCGCAGCCCAAGGCCCGTGATTACGATGATTACAAAACCATGATGATCAGGTCGGTCCAGCATATCCAAGCCGCTCTGCCCGATGTGCCGATCCTGATCATCGGCGTTCATGACCGCGGCATCAGACAAGCCGGAGTTTTCCAGACTTCGCCGGACATTCCGCTGCTGGTGAACACCCAGGCCGAGATCGCCGCGGCCACAGGCTGCGCTTTCTGGAACGTCTATGAGGCCATGGGCGGCCTGAACTCCATGCTGGAATACGTCAATGCCAAACCCCCGCTGGCCAACACGGATTACACCCATTTCAACCTCGCCGGGGCAAACAAGATCGCCGCCATGCTGTATGAAACGCTCACCGGCGGGGGCGCGAAGTGAGCGATCCCCAGGGGTCCTGGAATTGACCTGAATGAGTGTTGGCCAGATCCTCCAGGTCTTCGGTTACGATCCCCAGAATCCGCTGATCTTCAACAGCGGCTTCTTCCTCTTCTTCTTCATCGCCGTTATGCTCTTCTACCCGCTCGTGGTAAGCAGGGTGCGCGTCCGCACCTGGTATCTCCTGATCTTTTCCCTGTATTTCTATTACAAGACCAGCGGCGGATTCGTGCTCATGCTGCTGGTGACCGCGGGCATCAATTTCCTGTTTGGCGGCCTCATCGCGAGGGAAAAAAACAAGGCGGCCAGATCTGCCCTGCTCTGGATCAATGTGCTCTGGAACCTCGGATTCATGGGCTATTTCAAATACACCAATTTTGTGATCGCCACCCTCAACCAGGTCTTTGGCGGCTCATTGCCCCTGCAGGACATCATTCTGCCCGTCGGCATCTCCTTTTTCACTTTCCAGGCCATGAGCTACACCCTGGACATCTATTTCGGGAAACTCAAGCCGGTCCGCAATTTCGCCGATTTCGCCTTCTTCGTCTCCATTTTCCCCCAGCTTGTTGCCGGCCCCATCCTCCGCGCCTCCTGGTTCATACCCCAGATCAACAAAAAACTGTCTCTAAGCCAGGAACAGATCTCCAAAGCCCTGATCCTGATCTGCGCCGGCCTGATCAAGAAAGGCGTGATCGCGGATTACATCAGCATCAACTTTGTGGATCGCGTATTCGACAATCCCGCCCTGTTTTCCGGGGTGGAAAACCTGATCGCCGTCTATGGCTATGGATTGCAGATCTATTGCGATTTCAGCGGCTATTCGGATATCGCGATCGGCCTGGCGACCCTTTTGGGATTCAAGATACCGCCGAACTTCAATTCCCCCTACCGCGCCGCCTCGATCACGGATTTCTGGCGGCGCTGGCATATCTCGCTCAGTTCCTGGCTGCGCGATTATCTCTACATCCCTCTGGGCGGCAACCGCAAAGGCAGGTTCCGCACCTACGTCAATCTGATGGCCACCATGCTCCTGGGCGGGCTTTGGCATGGCGCTTCCTGGAATTTCGTTTTTTGGGGCGGACTGCACGGAGCTGCCCTGGCGCTGGACAAACTGATCCAAACCACCATCGGCAGGCGTTCCGCGGCTTCGATGCTCAAAAATCCCGACCCCTCTCCCCTCTCCAGGGTCCTCGGACTTGTGCTGACCTTCAATTTCGTCTCCTTTGCCTGGATCTTTTTCCGCAGCCGGGATTTTGCCTCTGCCTGGCTCATGCTCTCCCGGATCTTCACCAAATTCAATCCCAGGGTGATCTTTCTCTGGCTGGCGCAATACCATGTCGTGGCCGCCCTGATCGTCCTCGGCTATCTCTTCCACTGGGTTCCCAAGCGCTTTGAACTCGGCCTGGAAGAAAGGCTCAGCCAGGTCCCGGTCGCCGTCCAGGCTTTCATCCTGGCCATCGTCATCTGGATCCTGTTCCAGTTCCGCGCCGCCGATCTCCAGCCTTTCATCTATTTTCAGTTCTGATTTGCCCAGGCCATGGGGCCCTCTACCCCGCTTTTTATGCCCGTGTCCCTCTGGTTAAAATGGAACCTCTGTCCTGCTGTTTTAAAAAAACCTTTGCTTTTCTCTGCGTAAATCCGCGCTTTTTATCTGCGAAATCTGCGGGAAACCAAAAAGCCCGGGACCGGAAAACCCAGCCCCGGGCATTCTTGTCATCCCGGCGCAGGCCGGTATCCAGTTCTTTTTCAGTTGCCTCTTTTTTGCAGTGTTTTTTCTCAGCTTTATTGGGGCTTGGGCACGGCGCAGCGTCCCTTTTGCCCTTTTGCCCTATTCCCCTTCCCACACCGCTTCACGCATCACGCTTAACGCTTAACGCCGGTTATTTCTCCACTTTCAGCTCAAAGCCCAGCTTGGCGAAGATGAGCTCGAGCAGGATCAGGATGATCAGTTCGAAGAAGCTCTGTTCGTCTTCCTCGACCACCAGCGGGATGTCCACCACCTTGTTCACCTTGGTGGCCAGTTCCCGGGCCAATGCTTTCACCAGATCGCAATCCATATTTTCCTCCTTGTTTTTCTTTGTTTCACGCGGATCGGCGCGGATAAAAGAGCAGATCAGCGAGGATTAATTCTGGTGGAAAGGCTGCGCTTGGGAACGCCGACGTCCTCGTCGGCGAAGCTCCGCAGGAGCGGCATATTTTAGCCCAGGGTGTAAACCCTGGGGGTACGAGGCGTTGATTTCACATATTTGTCAAAGCCCCACCCCACAATTGTTCGCGGCTCATTAAGAGCCGCGCACTCGGTGGGGTGGGGAATCCGGGGTAGGGAGCGTTATCTTTCCTATACCCAGGGTTTCCACCCTGGGCTAAGTTTTATCGCCCCTCCGGGGCTCAGCCTGCTGACAAACCCCGCCGCAGGTGGGGTGAAGGAATATAGGCGGCGGCTTTAGCCGTCGTATTAAAAGCGTGCGTATTTTGTTTATTATGGCCCCTCCCCCCCCCCCTCCCCAAACACAGATCAAATCTGTGTTTGAGGAGGGGTGGGGAATTAATCTTAGAAGCATATACCACACAAACACCCAGGATAAATCCCGGGCCTATTGTCCTGCACCCCACCTGCGGCGGGTTTCGCTACAGCCTGCGTCCCTACGAGACTCACACTAACAGCAAAAAACCAACGCAACTATCTGAAATGGCATCCCTACGGAACTCTGGGGTGAATTTTCACACAGCCTCCAAGCCCGGGATGACACGAGCCATTGCCGGGATGACATAAACTTGGCTTTGTGTTTATTATTCAATGGTCTTTAATTGAATAACTCTCCGTCCTGAGACCCCGGGAGGTCTTGTTTCCCTGATCCCGCTCTGCTTGGATATTATGTATATGGCCTTCATGCCATCATGTCAAGGCGGATATCTGGTGCCAATTATTTCACCTTTGCGGAAAAATTTTAATACTTCTATTACTTAACTACTTCCCCGCCTTACCACCCCCGCCGGAGGCCTGAACCTCCAGAATGGACATCAGCATGAGCCAAGCATATGCTATATATGGTATATATCTATACAACTACTAATACCTACTAATTTACTATATATTATATATAAATACTATATATACCATATACTTATATACCCCCTCTGCAGGTTTTGATTCTGGCTTGGGAAAAGGCCGTAAGGCGGGGAAGTAGTTAAGTAATAGAAGTATTAAACTGAAAATAAAAAGGCCGGCATTTGCCGGCCTTCGTGTTTCAGGTTAAGGATCAGTCCAGTTCGATGTCCGCCAGCACCGGATTGAGGCTGTAGCGAAGCCCCACCTTGTTCCGGTAGCCCATCTCCTCGTGGCAGATCACGGCTTTACGTTCGATCAGGGTTTCCATGCACTGGCGCAGTTCGCGGGATGTCATCTTGCTCTTGCAGAGCAGACGGAAGTGCGCCATCTCGTTACCCGGCGCTTTCTGCAGGATCTTGAGTATCCTCTTCTCATCATCCAGCCGGGCGTTCTCCGCCAGGGATTTGAGGAAGGGCTGGGTGTTCTGGAAGTAGTATTCGCAGAGGTACCAGGCCTCTCTTGAGGTTTGCTCGTCCACCCTGTTGCGGGCGAACCAGGCTTCGAGGTGGTCGTTATCCCGGGCTTCGCGGATGTCTTGCCAGCGTTTGATGGCAAAGATGAGGATGCAGAAGCGCCAGAAGTAGTTGTCGAAGATGCGCGCGCAATAGGCCGCCTGGGGATCGTTGGCATTGAGGGCGATGTTTTCCATCAGTTCGCGGTAGATTGCGTCCCGGAAGTCCCTGGCCGCCTCGCTTTTCGAAGGGCTCTGCGAGCCCTGTGGCAAAGCGGAATTTGCCACCCCAATTTCTTCCTCCGCTTTTCTCTGTGCCTCTGTGTCTCTGTGTTCAAAGCCCGTTTTACCGATGGCGTTGATCGTCATGATTGGGGCTGCCAATTTCCGAATTGGCAGAGCGGACAGAGTCCGCTTCGCTTTTCGAAGGGCTCTGCGAGCCCTGTGGCAAAGCGGAATTTGCCACCCCAATTTCTTCCTCCGCTTTTCTCTGTGCCTCTGTGTCTCTGTGTTGTTCCAGAAACGCGTCCGGGTCAAAGGGTTCGTCGCCCTCGGCGTCGATGAAATCCTCATCCCAGCTCACGAAGCAGGCGCGAGGCTGGAGCATATTTTTTCGCGGAAACCCTATCTTTCTGCCTCCCAAGCCTTTGGAATTTCCGCTCCGCCTCCCGCCGCCCGGATCCGCAAATTTTTTCCCCCAAGAGGGCGTTTTCTCATCCTCTATATATATGGAGGGACATTTTTTACAATACATCCCGCTCCCCGGCCGTATCTCAGAGGATTCCCGCCCGGCTGGCGGGCATCCGGCGGGAGACGGGGCAATGAACGATGAAGAATGTAGAATGAGGCGTTGTAACGTTTTAGCGTTGTAACGTTTTAGCGTGGCTTCCGGTTGGCCGGTCTCTTTATCCGTTCAATCCGTATAATCCGTAGAATCCGTAGGAAAAAATAAAGGAGGAAAAACATGAGAGCCTACTTCAAGAACATGCTGCTGTGCTACCAGGGCAAATGCGACGGCCTGGTCTACTACTTCAACCGCAGCCTCAACCGCGTGATCGTGCGGCCCCTGGTGAAACCCAGGCCCACAGAGAACTCCCGCCGCTTCGGACGGATCTCTGCCAACCTGAAAAACCTGGAGCCCTCGGCCAGCTTCAGGAGCGACCTGCGCGTGTACGTGGATATCTTCAACAGCCGCGTCGCCAATCAGGATGTGGTCCTGCAGAACTGGTACAATGCCTTCACGCGCCTGAGGTGGAACCTGGCCAAGAGCGACCCCGGCTACATCGACCTCGAGACCATCACCCGCGCCCAGATCGAAGCCAACGACCTGCCCTGCCGGACGGTCAAACGCGCGGTCGAAGCCGGACTGCTGGCCCCTGTCAACGGCTATGAGCTGCTCACGCAGGAGATGTGATGGGTTACGCGTTACGCGTTACGCGTGGAGCCATGTAGCCGGAGGATTCCGATCCTCTGCCAGATCTTATGTAGCCGGAGGATTCCGATCCTCCGCATGAATAACAAAGGAAAAGGCAGAGCTTTGGAAAGCTCCGGCTACACCCGGGATGCCAAACAGGAATGGGATCCTGTGATCACCGGGAGTTCCGGCAAATCCGGAATCCGTAGAGGGAATAGGCCACATTGGCGTTGTTTGAGCTGCGGGACGTTACGGTGCAGGCATTTGCCACGGAGTTGTAATAGCCGCCGCGCGTAACGCGGAAGAATCCGCTGTCCGGGCCATGGGGGTCAAACTGGTCTTCGGCGGGGTAAGGGGCCTGGATGTCCCAGACCCATTCATAGACGTTTCCGCTCATGTCGTAGGTCCCGAGTTCGTTGGTGTCTTTGCCGCCGATGATATGGGTGGAATTGCCGGCGTTCGATCCATACCAGGCCACGGAAGCGATATCGTTGCTGCCGCTGTAGGTGTAGCCTTGGGATTGGTTTCCGCCTTTGGCGGCGAACATCCATTCCATTTCCGTTGGCAGCCGGTAGCCATTGGCGCTCCAATCGCAATTCAGCAGGGTGTGGTTGACGGCTGATTGGTTCCAGCCGGCGGGCCAGGCATCGGGATCGCTGCCGTAAGCGCCGTAGGAATAGCAGGGAACGCGGCCTTCCTGAGAGCTCCGCCGGTTGCAATATTCGATGGCGTCGTACCAGGATACGGAATAGACCGGGTAGATGTCCCCCACTCCGTGGCTCTGGGAGGGATTGTAGCCCATCACCTCGCGGTACTCGGCCTGGGTGAGTTCAAACTGGGCGATGTAAAAACTGGACAGGGTCACGTTGGACGAGCCGTTGTTGAAGCTGCCGCCCTGGACAAAGACCATTTCCGGGGGCGGCCAGGTGATCGTGTAGCTCTCGGACGCGACCTGGCTGGGATAAGCGTATTCCTTGTAGGCCCTGGCCTTGACCGTCAATTGCCCCGTCTCCGTGATCAGGATGGGGCCGGCGTAGAGATTTGAACCCTCGTTGGGTTCGGTTCCGTCTTGGGTGAAACGGATCGAGGCGTCCGCGGTTGGGCAGGAGATCGATATGGTCAGAGGGACCTGGACATAGCCGGAGGGAGGATCGATGCTGGGGGCCTGCACTGTCGGGATGCTGACGGTGTAATGGGCGGCCACGACGGGGCTGGGATTCCAGTTCAGATAGAAAGCCCTGGCTTTGACAGTGCAGGATTCGGTGAGCATGATCTGGCCCTGGTAGACAGTGGAGGAATCGCTGGGCTCGCTTCCGTCCAGGGTGAAGCGGATGAAAAGGCTTTCCAGGTTCAAGCCCTGGTTGTTGATGATGATGATCACAGGCTGTCCGGCCTCATAGTCTCCGGATTCCAGCCCGATCTGCGGGGTTGGCGTGATCCCGGAATAGAATGCCCCGGCAATGGCGCTGGAAACCATGCCCGGCTTGCTGGCCCGGGCTTTGACCGTTTTGCCCAATTCCACCAACAAGGCTGAGAGATAGCGGGCCGAATA
Organism: Candidatus Syntrophosphaera sp.; assembly: GCA_019429425.1. Lineage (NCBI taxonomy): Bacteria > Pseudomonadati > Candidatus Cloacimonadota > Cloacimonadia (SeqCode) > Cloacimonadales (SeqCode) > Cloacimonadaceae (SeqCode) > Candidatus Syntrophosphaera > Candidatus Syntrophosphaera sp. The sequence continues at coordinate 36,733 of JAHYIU010000007.1, read as the reverse complement.
GTCGTCCGGGTCGCTGCCGTCAAGCGTGTAGCGGATCTCCGCGCCATCGGTGGCGCAGGAAAGCGAGACCATCTGGTCCTGGGCGTAATCTCCCGCCGGAGGATCGAAAACGGGGTCCGCGACCGTGCCTGGCGCGGTGGTCTTGTTGCAGGAAAACAAAAACAGCAGGGCCGCCAGCGCTAAAACCATCCCAACCCGGCCGACAGGGGCAAGCTTTTTCATAAGGTCCTCTCATATCCTTGATTGACCAGCATTGGCATTTTTGGGGAGGGCTCGGAATAGTCAAGAAAAAAACAACTGACGGGTCCTGGGGTGGCAAATTCCGCTTTGCCACAGCGGTCAGATACCGCTAAGCCTTTAGACAAACAGGTTTCAACCGGTTGGGCTAAGATCTTCCGACTCTCCGGGTCTCAGGCTGTAGACAAACCGGTTTCAACCGGTGCAGGACAATAGGCCAGGGATTAATCCCGGGTATTCTCGGAGTTCAGATTTATCTGGCCAGAATTCCCCACACCCTCTGCAAACTCAGACTCTGAGTTTGCAGAGGGGGTGGGGTCATGAAACATGGATGGCCTGATCATAAAACACGACGGCTGAAGCCGCCGCCTATTGTCCTTCACCCCACCTGAGGCGGGGGGGGGCCAGCCCGCGCCTGCCATTCCCCGTGGTGGCCTGCGCCGGGATGAAAACAAGGGTCGAGGCTGGCGTGTTCCTGGAGTCCATGCTCGTTCCTCGCTCGACTCCAGGAGGCCGGGACGACAAAGCCTGCGCCAGGATGACAAAGGCAAACTGGCGGTTTAGAGGTTGACTTCCACCCAGACGCCGACCCTGAAGGTGCGGAGCCCGGTGTCGCGCTTTTTGTCCTCGGTCTTTTCCCAGGTTCCGGTCAGCCCGCCCCGGATGTTGGCGTCAAACTGGTAGGTGGCGCTGGGGGTGATGGCGATGCGCTGGGTTTGGCGGTCAACCTGGGAGGATTCGCGGCCGAAGGTCTCGTCGAAGCTGTTCTCATAGAGGAAAGACATGCTGGAGGTGAGTTCGTTGCGGATATGGATCTTGTTTTTGGTGAAGGGCACCGTGAATCCCCGGCCACTGCGGAAGGAATAGGACAGGTTGCCATTCATGGCCTGGGTGAAGGTGGTCTTGATAATGTCGTAGGAATCCATGTCGGTGATGTTTTCGCCGGAATTGATGGAATAGCTGAGATTGGTGCTGAGGTTCTTGAAAAGCGTTCCGGCCAGGCCGACCAAGGGATTCAGGGATATGGTCCTGGTTTCCTGCTTGGGCTCGACCCAGTCCACGTCGCCGCTGGAACGGACGGTGTATTGGAATCCCGTGTTCAGTCGGGTGCTGGAGACATATTTTCCCAGGCCGACCAGGTCGCCAATGTCCAGCAGGGTAAGGGTCACATCCGGGAAAGTGACCGCGATGGACTGGTTCGAGGCGTTGGCGTAATGCTTGTTGATCGTATAGGAATAGCTCATGACGCTGTCCAGCTTGCGGGAGAAGGCCACGCCGCTGGAAAGCGAGAGGGTGTTGTCGTTGGTGACGGAATCAAGGTATTCGCCATCCACGGCATGCGGCACTCCCAACTGGAAGAGGAAAGGCGGGCGGTCATTCTTTTGGGAATAGGCCTGGACGTAGGAATTCTGCATCGAAATGGTGACGTTCTTCAGCTTGGCCAGATATCCGACGATCACGGCCGGGAAATTTATCGACCGGGACGGGGCTTTGTCTCCCGGCTCGACCTTGTCTTCGGGTTTGGCGTCGTCTTCCGGGATTTCCAGCAGTTTCTTCAGATCCTCGGGCAAGTCTTCGTCTACCGGCTCAAACTCCTTGTCGGGCTCATCAGAGGGAGGTTCCCCCTCTTCTTTGGGTTCCCCCTCTTCTTTGGGTTCCCCCTCTTCTTTGGGTTCCCCCTCTTCTTTGGGTTCCCCCTCTTCCTTGGGTTCCCCCTCCTGGGGGAATTCGTCGTGTTCCTTGAGCTCCTTCTCCATTTTCAGCTTTTCTTCCTCGCGCAGTTGCTCTTCCAGCTTCTTCTGCTCTTCCAGCTTCCGCTGTTCGTCATCCCGGCGTTTCTTGTCATCCTCGGAAGGGTCTCCCCCACCCTTGAGCTCGTCTTTGGGAGGCTGCAGAGCGTCTTGGGGCTTGATCTCGCCAGCAGGCTTGGCAGCGGCAAGTTTGGACGCCAATGAGGCCAGCAGGGGCGAATTCATCAGGGTCAGGTTCATGCGCAGGGTGCGGTTGGCATTCCCATCGCTCTGATAGACCTCGATCTGCCCCTGGTCGGTGTTTTGGTAGTATTTGCGCTGCATTTCCGAGAAGCGCGTCCCGCCGCTGGCGGTGAAATTGATGTATTGCCGCAGGTAATTGGGATTGTAGTTCAATCCGAGGTCCTGCACATACTCGGTGAGCTTGCCGACATTTATGGATTGGAGGTATTCTTTCTGTTTGAGGTCCCGCTTGCTGTTCAGCCTGGCTGTGAGCGCGATGTCGGAAGTGAGGCCCCAGTTGATGTTGGTGTCGGTGGCCAGGAGTTTGGTGGGCACGGTCTGGGTGCGGGGCTGCCAGCCATAGGCACCCTCGCGCCTTTCCCAGTTCCAGCTTAGGGGTTCGGTGTTGTTGAGGGTGAGGCTGTTGTTCCAGGTGGTGGGGAAAAATCCCAGGCGATAGTTCTTGAACAGCTTGAAGCTGACCTTGTCGCTGGGGAAGCTGATGTTGTAGTTATAGGTGCCGCGCCAGAGGAAAGTGGTGTCCACCGCTGTGGGGGTGTGCCGGTATGATTGTTCGATCCGGCCGCTGATCGAACTGCGGTAGACCGTGTAAGCGAGGATCTTGGACTTGGGCGCGGTCCTCTGGCTGAAGCCGAAATCGGCCGCGTAGAGCAAGGATTCGTTGCGTTCGCGGTGCTTTTCCCCGGGATCGGTGATCTTTTCGCGCAGGAGGTCGGAATTGGCGCGGAAGCGCGGGATCCCGAGAGTGTAGTTGCGGGTCAGGCTGATGGGAATGTCCAGACCCCAGGAATTGGGAAAGAGCTTGTTGAGGAAATACTTGTTCATCATGTTGAGCGTTCTGGAACTGGTGAAGGTATTGGCCCTTCCACGCTGGATGATGGTATTGAAATTCTCGCTCTTTTCCTCGTAATCGATGTCCAGGGTGCTCAGGTCGGCAAAGACGGAATTCAGCGAGAGCCGCCTGGCCATGCCAACGTCCTCAAAGGGTTCCGTGACCCGGAGGTCATTGTAATAGAGAGTCCCGTTGAAGGGTGTGGGCAGAGGCAGGTCGTCGGGCGAATAAACACCCAGATAAATGTCCCGGACGTTGGTCAGGGTGGGGTTGCCCTGGAAACTGTAGACCGTCGAGCCGCTCGCGCTTTCGCCGCTCGTCGCGTCCGGATCGATCTCTTTCAGGGAGGTTACGTCCTGCAGGTCATAGGTAAACTCCATCCACATGTCCCTCTCCATCTTGGCGAGATAGGGCAGCACGGGCACGCGTTCGCGGATCTGGTAGTAATTCAGGCTGTCGGCCCCGACCCGGAACACGACGTCGATGGAATCCGGATTGAGGGGATTGCTTTCCCGGGCCTCGGGATAGACCCAAAACTTGATCCTTCCGTAGGAGAGCAGGCTGTAGGGATCGAACAAGCGTTGGCGCAGCAGGACCTGGTGGCCCGGCTGGAGGTTTTGCACCGCCAGGGTGAGCGCCGATTCGCTGGATTCGCGGCGCGATTCGATGTAGAAAGAACCCTCGGGCGAGGTGTAATGGGCGCTGTTCTTCTGGTTATTGACAATTCCGGAGAGATAGGTCGTGTTGTAGGTGTTGACCAGGGCGTCCGGCAGGATCTGGTTGTCCAAGGTGCGCACGTAAAAATCCTGCCACTTGTTGCCGATCACGGAGATATCGGAGATCAGGACCCTGGCGGTCTGGTCTGTTTCCAAAACGATGCGGCCATAGGAGATCTTTTTGAGGCTGGGCGCCACTCCGGCCGTTGAATTGTTGACGATCTGGTAGACGTTGGGATCGGTGATGGGTATGCGGTAAAGGCGCCAGCCGTCGTGGTTGACGTTTTCCAGGTAGAGCGAATCGGAGAGCGAAAATGAATAGCTGAAATAACGGTCCAGGGTGTTCAAAACCCCGTTTCCGTCCAGGTCCTCCGTATCCAGCACCCGGTTGCCCTCGGTGCCGTTGATGTTTGGATAATCGCCAAACTGGTCGATCTCGTTGGAAGCCAGGTCATTGGGGTCGGCTCCGGGCTGGCCGTGGAAAATGCCGTCCAGGCCAGTATCTTCTTCCAGGGTAAGGACTCCGTCATTGTTTTTGTCCTCGCTGTTGAGGACGTTCAATCCGCCAAACTCGGTGTAGAAATCCTCGTTGATGTCACCCAGGTCGATCCGCATGACGGGATTGGGGACCGGATCGCCGGGATTGACGTCCACCTTGACGAGCAGTTCAATATACTTTTTCTGGGAAAAATCAAGCTGGTTGCCCAGGTATTTCATCACCCCGCCCCAGCTCCAGGCGTTCGATCCGGGCATGCCGAGGTTGCTGGGGAAGACCTTCAGGGCCAAAACCGTCACCGTTTCCTTCTTCTCCCTTTCCGTGAGCGTGGCCGGGTCTTCAATCTGTTCCCGGCGGATGTTCTTGGGATTGTACCAGATCGTCCTGCCCTTGGCCAGAGAAGTGTTCCAAGGCTTGCTCCCCATGACCCAGGAGCCGATCGTAACGCCCATGGGATAGGAATCCACGATCGATTCCATGTCGTCCAGGAAAGCTTCCTTCTTCTTGCCGTTGGGATCTCCGTAGATGTTGGGTATGGTGTAGGCTATCTCGCCGGACAGCGTGATGCGTGTTTCCGCGCTGGTGCTGATCAGGGGCAGGGCGTCGATCCAGCGGGTCATGAAAGCGGGTTTGTAAGTGAGGGTGCCATCCACGTTGGCCATGATCATCTCGATGTTTTCGTTGCCGATCCGGGGCCGGCGGTCGGCCACGTTTTCGGAGCGATAGATCAAAGTTCCGCCCAGCTTGGCGTAATCGGTCAGATTCCAGTTTGCCCGCACCCCGGCCAGGGTCTTGCTGGCTATCTCGAAAGCGCTGCGATACTCATAGTCGATCTCGATCTTGGCGTCCGGGTCTTTGCCGGCGGACGTCAAAAATGTGATCCGGCCAAAATCGTAATCAACCAGGTAATCTACGTTCTCCCTTTGCTCGACCCCGTTGACTTTCACCACCACGCTGCCTTTGAGGATGCCGCCCTGCATCAGGTCCACCGCCTCACGTCCGATCTTGCCTTTGACCGACATGAAGAAGCTGATGTCCAGATAGCTGATGCTCTCGTTTTCATCCCGGTAGATGATGCCGTCGCCCAAAGGATCAAAGGGCTGGATCATTGGAATGATGACGAGCCCGGTGGTCAGGTTGACCGTGGTGTCGTCGCCGTTGATCAGGCCGTCGCCGGTACTGTCCATTCGCAAATAATCGTTGTAGGTGATTACGCCGGGCACGGATAGGGAATCCGGGACCAGATAATTGCGCGTCAGGTTCACGTTGACGGTATAGATCTCCAGGCTGAATCCGTCGTTCTTGATGTTGGTCTTGTTCATGTTGTAGACGTTGCGCATCTGGTAGTGCCAAACATTGTTGGGATCGGTGGGGTCATACTCCTGGTTGCGGCGGCGGATCACCTTGGCATGCAGGACGCCGTCCTGTTCATCGCTGTTCGGGGGAACCGGCAGTCCGGCCCGGTTCACGTATTTGACGGCGATCGTGGTCCTGCGGTCAATGACCTTCTTGATCTGGATGATGCCGGCGGTGTAGTCGGTCACGAAGTCAGTGCCCTCGATCAATTCATCGTAATAGGGAACGTAATAATCCGTGGGGCTGAAAAAGATGGTGTCGCCCACAGCCGAAGCCACGTTGTTGTTGGCGTTGGCATCATCTATGAACACCCGCACGGTGCCGTTCTCGGGCAGCAGCTCCGGGCTCTTGATGTACCAGGCGCCGCTGGGGCTGGTCTTGATCGCGTTGTCCACCCAACCCTGCGGAACGTTTGGCGAAACATCTTCCTGGCTATATAGCTCATACAGGTCATAGGGGTCTTCGAGATAGTACATGGTCCGGGAGGCGTAATCCCGGCTGCGGAAAATGGTGGAATCGGCCTGGCTGGTGCCGATGTAGCTTTGTGTGTTTTTCTGGCCTTCTTCCTTGCTGGCGATAACCGTCAGGTCCAGATTTCCATATCTGAACTTGGACGTGACCCCAAACAAGCCCTGCGAGGAGGTGGAATAGCTGATATAGCGTGATCCTGCGAGGGACAGGGTGATGTTTCCGGCCTCGATGGATTGGATGACCTCGTCCTCGTCGCCGGTGTATTTGATGCTGACGTTGTTGGGATCGAAAAACTGCTCGTCCTGCTTGCTGTTGTATTTCAGGTTCACGGCGATCTTTTCGCCGATCGTTCCGGACAGGCGCAGGTTTGTTTCCTGCTCCATCTTGATGTCGAAGCGGCTGGCGTTGTCGGTTTCGTAGATGGCAACGTTTTTCCGTTTCGTGCTGCCGGCTTCCAGCATCACTTTCTGCGTTCCGTCCAGATTCAATCTGCCGGCGGAGGAACCCAAAACCCTTTGCACGGAACGGGGCATGGCGATCGTGGGAAGCTCCAGCACAAATTCCTTGATCAGGCCGGTGGTGGTGACGTCAGTTCGCTGGGCCTGGGTTTTGTATCTGCCGATCAGGGATTGGCGGAAGGTCTTTTGCTGCAGGTTGGAAAAGTAGGTGCCGAAGCTTAGGGTCCGGCCCGGAACAAGCTCATATCCGCCCACCCGGGTGGTTATGATGACCTTGTCGTTATCAAAATCGATCTCTTCCACCGTTTCCGGGGCAAAGTCACGGATCAGGTATGGCTGGCTGCTCGCGTAATTCAGGCCTTTATACAGTTTATGGATGTCGACCGTGTTGTAGATGAGGGGGTTGTATCCTTCGATATAGAGGCGGGGATAAAACTCCGAAGCCCCCGCAACACCTGTCAGGAACAGGATCAATGCGAGAAGGATACAAGATTTGAGCATGTAGGGCTGTTATTTGTTTTTGAGGTGTTGGTAGGCCAGGTGAATGCCATCCAGCGTGAGGGTCTTGTCCACGATGTCGATCGAAGGGACAAGGGGTTTGACCAGGTCGGCGATCCCGCCGGTCGCGACAGTGAGGATATCGGCCCTGTCGGAATATTGGGATTCGATCTCCCGGACAAAGCTCTCGAGCATGAATGCATGCCCGCGCACGATCCCGGCCAGCAGGGCGTCCCTGGTGTTGGTGCCCAAGAGCGAGGTTGGCGGGACGATCTCGATCTGCGAGAGCAGGGCGGCCTTTTGAAAGAGCTGGTCGGCGCCGGTCTTCAGGCCCGGCGTGATCGCAGTCCCCTCAAAACTGCCGTTTTGGGTGACGAACTCAACTGTGGTGGCTGTTCCCAGATCGATCACGATGCAGTCCCGGGAATATTTTTTCCAGGCGCCATAGGCATTGGCGATCAGGTCGCCGCCAATGAAGGAGGGATCAGCAACCTTATAGCTGAGGCCCAGATCACAGAGGGCATTGATCTCCCAGACCCTGGCTGCGGAGTATTTCTGGAAAAGATGTTGCCAGATCCTGGTCAATTCAGGCACCACGCTGGCCATGGCGACAGCATCGATCGTTCCCAGGCTGATGTCCTTGAGCAGCGAGTTCAGCAGGCCATAGTATTCATCGGCGGTCCGGTTGGCGGAGCTGAAGAACCTGGCAAACCAGGTCATGGCCTCATTCTGGTAGATGCCGCAAGTGATGTTGGTATTTCCTATGTCGATTACCAAGGTGGCTTCATCAATGCTGTTTTGAAACATAATCTCCACGCTGTATCTTGATTTGGAAACATAAAAAATAAAGCCTGATCTGCTCTGTAAGCTACAATTGGCGATACTGCAATTGTGTCAACAGAATTCCCGCGCTTCAGCGCTTTTTAACTGAATCCGAGTTCTTTCAGGGAGCTGTTCTTCTTGCGCCAGTTGGGGTTGATCTTGACCCAAAGATGCACCTGCACAGGCATTTCCATGAACGCTGAAAGCTGAGCCTCAGCATACTCGCGGATCCTGGCCAGGTTGGCGCCGTTTTTGCCGATGATGATCGGTTTCTGGCTCTGCCGCTCCAGCCAGATGACGGCGTCGATCACGGTCTTGTCCTCTTCCTCGCTGAATTTCTCGATCAAAACCGCCGTGGCATAGGGAATCTCCTGGGCGAAAAGGTGAAAGATCGCTTCGCGGATGATCTCCTGGGCAAAAAAGCGCAGGGGCAGGTCGGAAAGCTGGTCGGGCTGATAATAGGGCTCATGATAGGGCATGTGGCGGATGATCGATTCCAGCAGTTCCGGGACCAGCTCTCCCGTCCGGGCGGATACGAAGTGCGTTTCGCCGATGGACCCCGGTAATCTGGAGACGAAGGCTTCCCTGGCCAGGTCGCTTTTCAGGTCGATCTTGTTGAAGACGGCGATCTGGGGCGTTCTGACCGAGCTCAGCAGTTCCAGCACTTCCAGGTCGTAGTCCGTGGGAAACTTGAGGACGTCGCTCATGAACAGGATCAGGTCGACGTCGCGGAAGGCATCGGACCAGATCCTCTGCATCCTCTGCTGCATCTCGTAGCGGGGCTTCAAATAGCCAGGGGTGTCGATGAAAACTATCTGGCAGTCCTCCCGGTTGAGGATGCCCTTGATCGCGTAGCGGGTGGTTTGGGGCTTGGGTGAGGTGATGGAGAGCTTCTCATTCAGGATGAGATTCATCAGGGTGGATTTTCCCGTATTGGGTTTGCCTAAAATGGCGACGAAGCCGCTGCGGAAATCTGGCCTGTCCATAAAGAATTACCGGAGGGCGGACCTGGCGATCCGCCTTGCTCCGGTAAGCTGGCTATTTATTGATTCAGATCTCATTGATAACTGCTTCGATGATCCCGGCAACCTCGGTCAGTTGCTCTCTCGTGATCACCAAAGGCGGCGCCAGACGGATGATGTGGCGATGCGTGGGTTTGCAGAGGACGCCCTGGTCTTTCAGTTTCAGGCAGACGTCCCAGGCCTCATAACCGTTCTTGGGCTCCACTACGATCGCATTGAGCAGGCCCTTTCCGCGCACCAGCTTGATCATCGGATTCTGGATGGCGCGCAATTGCTCGCGGAAGGCCTTTCCTAGCTCGAAGGCTCGCTCTGCCAGGTTTTCGTCCCTCACCACTTCCAGGGATGCCTTGGCCACGGCGCAGGCCAGGGGAAACCCCCCAAAGGTCGATCCGTGCTGGCCAGGCTTGATCGTGAGCATGATCTCCCGATCCGCCAAAACCGCCGACACGGGCAAAACGCCGCCGGAGATTGCCTTGCCGAGGATCAGGATGTCCGGGCGCACATTTTCATAGTCGCAGGCCAGAAGTTTGCCGGTGCGGGCGATTCCGGTCTGGATCTCATCGGCGATGAACAGCACATTGTGTTCTTTGCAATGGTCGTAGCAGGCTTTCAGATAGCCTTCGTCCGGAACGAAAACTCCCGCTTCGCCCTGGATCGGCTCAACGATGAAGGCGGCAACGTTTTTGCCATGGGCCTGCAAATACTCTTTCAAAGCGTTGGCATCGTTGTAGGGTATCTTGGCAATGCCGGGCAGGAAGGGGCCGAAACCCTCGTAGCAATCTGGATCCGTGGAAGCCGATACCGCCAGCATCGTACGGCCGTGGAAATTGTTCTGGGCAAAGATCACGATCGCTCCGTCCTTGTCCACGCCCTTGACCTGGTAGGCCCATTTGCGGGCGAGCTTGATGGCCGTTTCCACGCCCTCGGCGCCTGAATTCATCGGCAGCACCATATCGTAGCCGAAATACTCGGTGATGAATTGTTCGTATTCGCCCAGCTTGTTGTTGAAAAAGGCCCGCGAGGTCAGGGTCAGTTCCCTGGCCTGGTCGATCAGGGCATTGATTATCCTGGGATGGCAGTGTCCCTGGTTCACGGCGGAATAGGCCGAAAGGAAATCATAGTATCTATTGCCTTCGGGATCCCATAAAAACACTCCCACGCCCTTGGCCAGCACGACTGGCAGAGGATGATAGTTGTGGGCCCCGTACTTTTCCTCCAGCTCCATCGCCTGGCTTGAGCTTACCGTTCCATATTTGAGATTTTCGGGCATCATTTCACTCCATATCTTGTATTTTTTTCATGCTCAAGCCAAACCCTAAATGCGCTTTTTGTGTCAAGGACATTCTTTCCCGGCAAGCCGTGACCCTGGTTCAGGTTTCAAGAGCGGCGGAAGTTTCAGCGACCCCGGGCCAGAAAACTGATTGACAGTTTTCCCCGCTTCCAGCATCAGGAAAAAAAACATTGGAGCGAGGATAACATGCAATATCGAACCATGCCCGGACAGAAAGAAAAACTCTCCATCCTGGGGCTCGGCCTCATGCGCCTGCCCACCACTCCGGACAACAAGCTGGACGAGGACAAATGCCAGGAAATGCTGCACTACGCCCTCGATAACGGGGTCAACTACTTCGACACGGCCTGGCCTTACCACGGCGGGGAAAGCGAACCCTTGCTGGGTCGCTTCGTGGACCAGGTGCCGCGCGAGAAACTTTATATTGCCACCAAACTACCCTGCTGGCTCGTGAAAACCCCCTCAGACCTGGATTCCTACCTCGATCAGCAGTTGGAAAAGCTGCGCACCGATCACATCGATTATTACCTCCTCCACTCCCTGGGCCAAAGATCCTGGAAGCAGATGCGCGGCCTGAAAGTGCTGGACTGGCTGGACAAAGCCAGATCTGACGGCAAGATCCGCCACATCGGCTTCTCCTTCCACGACAAGTATCCCGTGTTCCGCAAGATCGTCGAAGCTTACGATTGGGAATTCTGCCAATTCATGTTCAACTATCTGGACACCCGCTACCAGGCCGGCATCAGAGGCTACGAACTTTCCGTGCAAAAGGGTTTGGGCATCATCGCCATGGAGCCTCTGCGCGGCGGAAAACTGGTCCAGCACGTTCCCCAGAGCATCGCAGCCATCTGGTCCAAAAGCCGGCACGCTTGGAGCCCTGTCGAGCGCGCCCTGAACTGGGTTTGGAACTTTCCCGGCAGCACTGTCGCTCTCTCCGGCATGAGCAGCCTGGAGCAGCTCAAGGAAAACATCCGCCTGGCCAAACACGCAAAGGCCGGCATGCTCGATGACAGGGAACTGAAGGTCTACAATCAGGCCCGCCTGGAGTATCTCCGGCGCATCGCCATCCCCTGCAGCGAATGCCGCTATTGCCTGCCCTGTCCTCATAAAGTGGCCATTCCCGGCGTCTTTGGGATCTACAACGAAGCCATCATGTTCGAAGCCAAGGAACGCCACACCCATGAATACAAAGCCTGGATCACCGAGGAAATGCGCGCCGACAAATGCGTTCAATGCGGCGAATGCCTCAGCAAATGCCCCCAGCATATCGACATCCCCACCCGGATGCAGGAAGTGGCGAAATTCTTTGCGGAAGATTGAACCCTATTTCGCCCTGAAACCTCATTCGCCCGCCCCCCGTACTTCTCCCGTACGATAACCGCCCGGCGGGCGTGAATCCGGCGGGAAACGTCCAGTCAACCAAGGGTCAGAATATCAGGGGGAAATCTGGGTTGGTCAGCCCAGTCAGCCAATCAAACCGGCTTACATCCTGCCGATGGAGTAATACGCAAAGCCCAATTCACGCATCTGGCGGGGGTCAAACTGGTTGCGGCCGTCAAAGATAACCGGCTGGAGCAGGTTGGCTTTGATCAGGCCAAAATCGGGATAGCGGAACTGGTGCCATTCGGTGATGAGCAAAAGGGCGTCTGCTCCAACCAGGGCCTGATACTCGTCGAGGCCATAACTGAGCCCGGTTTTGCCGCCAAAGACCCTCTTCGCTTCGTCCATGGCCACGGGATCGTAAGCCTGGACCCTGGCCCCAGATGCCAAAAGGGCGTTGATGATCACCACGGAGGGCGCTTCCCGCATGTCGTCCGTCTGAGGTTTGAAGGCCAGGCCCCAGACTGCAAAAACGAGTCCATTCAAGTCGTTGCCAAAATGAGATTTAACCTTATCGACTAAAAGTAATTTCTGCTCCGCGTTGACCTCTTCCACGGCCTGCATGATGCGGGGCTGGAGGCCCTTTTGCCGGTTCATGTGGATCAGGGCTTTGACGTCCTTGGGAAAGCAGGAACCGCCATATCCGACTCCGGGATAGATGAATTTGTAGCCGATGCGGCTGTCGGAGCCGATCCCGTGGCGCACTTCGCCCACGTCGGCGCCCATGGCCTCGCAGAGCCTGGCCAGTTCGTTCATGAAGGAGATCTTGGTGGCCAGCATGGCGTTGGCGGCATACTTTGTCATCTCGGCGGAACGCACGCTCATCAGGATCACCCGGTCATTGGCCCGGTTGAAGGGAAGATACAGTTCGCGCATGATGTTGCCGGCTTCGGGACTTGAAACTCCGATCACCACGCGGTCGGGCTTGAGAAAATCTTCGATCGCCGCACCTTCCTTGAGAAACTCGGGATTGGAGACCACATCGAAAGGTATGTCCCGGCCTCTGGAGCCCAGAACCTCTCTGACCGTTTCCGCGACGAGATCGGCGGTTCCCACGGGCACGGTGGATTTATCGACGATTATCTTGTGGTCCTGCATGTGGCGCGCAATGTCTTTGGCCACGGCCAGAACGTATTGCAGGTCAGCGGAGCCATCCTCGTCGGGTGGGGTGCCGACGGCAATGAAGATGATCTTCGCCGCTTTGACTGCGGCTTCGATGTCCTTGGTGAAGCTCAGCCTGCCTTCATGGCTGTTGCGGTGAACCAATTCTTTAAGTCCGGGTTCGTAAATCGGTATCTCATTGTTGTTTAGCATCTTTATTTTTCTGTTGTCATTGTCCACGCAGATGACCTTGTTGCCCATCTCCGCGAAACAGGCGCCGCTCACCAGGCCCACGTATCCAGTGCCAATTATTGCCAGGTTCATTGTTTCTCCCTTCTGTTTTGGAAATACGCTATCGTTTCCCTGATGCCTTCTTCCAAGGTATAGACGGGGCTCCAGCCGAGTTCTTTGAAGGCTTTGGCGCAATTGAGCATCGAGCGGCGCAGGTCGCCCTGCCTGGCCGGGCCGTAGTGCGGCTTCAGCTTCTTCCCCATTTGCTGGGTGATCGTTCTGTACAGCAGGGTCGTGGTGGTCTCGATCCCGGTGCCGATGTTGAAAAAGTCGTTCTCTCCACGGTCCAGAGCGGCAAGATTGGCGCGGATCACGTCCAGCACGTAGACATAGTCACGGATCATGCCCTCCGGTTCATCAGGATAGGCATGGATCGTGGGGGTTTCGCCGGCAAGCAGCTTCTCGATGAAAATCGAAACCACTCCCGCTTCGCCGTGTGCTACCTGGCGGGGGCCGAAAACGTTGGAATAGCGGAGGATCGTGTGGTTCAGGCCATATTGGTGGCGGTAGAAGCGCAGATACAGTTCGCCTGCGTATTTGTTGATGCCGTAGACCGAGAGCGGTTGGGGGCTATAGTTTTCGGCGGTCGGGTACTCTTTTGCTTCACCGTAAATAGCTCCGCCAGAAGAGATAAAGATAACTTTCTTGATGTTATGCTTTACACTGCTCTGCAGAATGTTTATCAAGCCTTTGACATTGACCTCCGCGTCGCGCTGGGGGTCGGCGATGGACAGGGGCACGCTGACCTGGGCGGCGTGGTGGTTCACGATATCGGGCTGTTCGGCGGCAAATACCTCATCCAGCGTGGGATCGCAGATATCCAGCCGGTAAAATCTGGCCCGGGGGTTTAGGTTGTCCAGCGAGCCGGTGGAGAGGTTGTCCACAACGACAACTTCATGTCCTGCATCCAGATAGGCGTCCGTGACGTGCGAAGCGATGAATCCCGCTCCTCCGGTGATCAGTATTTTCATTTATCCACATCCACTATTACGTAATCGCTAATAATTTTGAGGTCCCGGGGATCGAGCTTGACCATTACGGCCTGGCGCAGGATGTTGACCTGCAGCCTGACTTCGCCGAGTTTGGCATGGCTTTCCACGATGCCCGTCACTCCTTTGAGCGGACCTTTGATGACTTCCACCTTCAGGCCTTCGGAAAGCCACAGGGTGCTTTGGAATTCTACCTTGGGCTGGGTGCTGAGCCTGATGTTGAGCAGTTCTTCGAGCAGTTCCTCCTGCAGGGGGACTTTGATGAAGGAGACAGTGTATCCGGAAATGGTGAGGGTCCGTTTTTTGTCCGCGTCGGCAACGCAAAACAGATAGCCGGGAAACATGGGTTGGGTGAAGCTGACCTTCCTGCGCTGATAGACGCGTTTGTTCTCGATCTGGGGCAGGTAATAGACGATCCCGCTTCTTCTGGCGTAATCGGCCAGTTTCTTTTCGCAGCGGGGCTTGGTGTGCACCACTGTCCAGCGTTCGTCACCCTCGGCGGGTTTGAGCTCGCCAAACAGCTCATCGATGATAACCGGCGCGTGGGTGGGCATCGCTTAATATCTGTAATGATCAGGTTTGTAGGGCCCCTGGATAGGTACGCTGATATATTCGGCCTGGTGTTTGCTCAGATGGGTCAGTTCCACTCCCAGCTTCTCGAGATGCAGCCGGGCAACCTCTTCGTCGAGCAGCTTGGGCAGGGTGTAAACCCCGATCTCATGGGGGTTTTGCCAGAGCTCGATCTGGGCCAGGACCTGATTGCTGAAAGAACAGCTCATCACGAAAGAGGGATGCCCCGTGGCATTGCCCAGATTGACCAGACGCCCCTCTGAAAGGAGGATGATCGCGCGGCCGTTGGGCAGATGGATCTTGTCCACCTGGGGCTTGATGTTCTCTTTGGCCACGCCTTCCATGGCCAGCAGCCTGTCCACCTGGATCTCGTTGTCGAAATGGCCGATGTTGCAGACAATGGCGTGGTCTTTCATCTTCAGCAGATGGTCGACCCGGATAACGTCGCAGTTGCCGGTCGCGGTCACATAGATATCCGCTTCATCGAGCATGTTGTCGACCGTGTTCACTTCGAAACCCTCCATCGCGGCCTGCAAGGCGCAGATGGGATCGATCTCGCTAACCACGACCCGGGCGCCGAAACCGCGCATGGATTGCGCGCAGCCCTTCCCCACATCGCCGTAGCCGCAAACCATGACGACCTTGCCGGCCACCATGATGTCCGTTCCGCGCTTGATGCCGTCGGCCAAGGATTCGCGGCAGCCGTAGAGGTTGTCAAATTTGGATTTGGTGACCGAGTCGTTCACATTGAACGCCGGAAAGAGCAGATCCCCCACCGCCAGCTTCTGATAGAGCCGGTTGACCCCGGTCGTTGTTTCCTCGCTGACACCGCGTAAAGCTTCGGCCATGCGATGCCATTTCCGCGGATCGTCTTTAAGCCCGGCAATGATGAGACTTTGCACGATACGGAGTTCTTCGCTGTCGGCAGTGGCTTCAGGCGGGATGCCAGTGGCCAGAAATTCCTCTTCCAGCCGGTAACCCTCGTGAACCATCAGGGTGGCGTCTCCGCCGTCGTCAACGATCAGGTCGGGCCCGCCATCAGGCCAGGATAAGGCCTGGAGGGTGCATTGCCAGTATTCCTGGAGCGTTTCGCCCTTCCAGGCAAAGACAGGCACGCCAATTTCAGCCATGGCGGCGGCAGCCTGGTCCTGGGTGGAAAAGATGTTGCAGCTGGCCCAGCGGACCCTGGCCCCCAGTTCAATGAGGGTTTCGATCAGGACGGCCGTTTGGATCGTCATGTGCAAACTGCCGGTGATCCGGGCCCGGCCCAGGGGCTTGCTTTTCCCGTATTTCCTGCGCAAAGCCATCAATCCCGGCATCTCGATCTCGGCCAGCGCGATCTCTTTGCGGCCTAATCCGGCCAAAGTGATATCGGCAATCTGGTATTCCATAACTTACTTCCTGTTTGGGTTTACATAATAAACAAAGTGCCGGATCCCGTCAAACAAAACCAGATCCGGCACTCTTGATTGGATTATCTCCTGTGGAAACGGTCTCCACCACGTCCCTGCGGACGGCGGTCACGGTCTCCGCCCCGGTCGTCGCGGCGGTAGGGTGCCCGTTCACGCTGGGGAGCGTTGGGATCGGGCTCCGGATTTCCGGCGACGCCTTTCATAGTGAGGGAAAGTTTGCCTTTTTCCATTCCCAGGGATTTGACATGGACGATATCGCCAAGCTTGACCATATCCTCCGGATGTCCGATGCGCGAGGTATGCATCTGGGAAACGTGCACCATGCCTTCCTTAGCGCCGTTCAGGATCTTAACGAAAACGCCGTAGGGCTCGATGCGGGTCACCGGACCTTCAAATTCCTCACCGACCGCGGGATCGATGGCGATGCCTTTGATCATTTCCTTGGCTTTCATTATCGAATCTTTGTTGGGAGAGAGGATGCGGACCGTTCCGTCGTCCTCGATGTTGATCTCCACCTGGCAGACTTCAATGATTGATTTGATCATCTTACCGCTCGGCCCGATGATCTCGCCGATCTTGTCCACGGGTACCTTGAAGGCTTCGATGCGCGGAGCTGTGGGTGCCAGTTCCTCTCTGGGTTCGGCAATGCATTCATGCATCAGGTCCAGGATGCGGAATCGCGCAGATTTTGCCTTCTCAAGAGCTATGCGCATGATGTCTTTGGTGATGCCCTCGATCTTGATATCCATCTGCATGGCGGTGATGCCTTCGCGGGTGCCGGCGCACTTGAAATCCATGTCGCCCAGGTGGTCTTCCAGGCCCATGATATCGGTCAGAACCACGTAGTTTTCGCCTTCCATGATCAGTCCGTTGGCAATTCCTGCAACCGGAGCTTTGATCGGCACGCCGGCAGCCATCATGGCCAGGCAGCCGCTGCAGATCGAGGCCATGGACGAGGAACCGTTCGATTCCAGGGTGTCGGCGACGATGCGCATGGTGTAGGGAAAGGCTTCCCTATCGGGCAAAACGCAGGTGAGGGCGCGCTCTGCAAGGTTGCCGTGTCCCAGTTCGCGGCGTCCCACGGGTCCCATTCTGCCGGCTTCGCCCACGCTGAAGGGCGGGAAATTGTAGTGCAGGTAGAAATGCTTCTTGTATTCAACCTCGAGGCCGTCAATGATCTGTTCATCGCTGCCGCCGCCGAGGGTGATGGTGCCCAGGGACTGTGTTTCGCCTCTGGTGAAGAGGGCTGAGCCGTGCACGATTGGCAGCACGTCGATCTCGCAGGTGATCTCGCGGATGTCGTCCAGACCGCGTCCGTCGACACGGTGGTGCTTGTTCAGGATCGAATCCCGCACATAGCGGCGGATCAATTCTTCAAAAGCCTCTTTATACCACTTTTCGTTCTCTTCAAAGGCATCCCCGTCTTCGGCCTGATGCTTTTCCGGCATCTCGGCTTCGGCCGCGTCGAAGGCGTCCTGGCGTTCCTGTTTGCCCAGAATGACTGCCGCTTCGGCGATCTTGGTCCCGAATTCGGTTTCCACCCTGGCCATGATCTCTTCCGGGATACCGATCAAGTCAATTTCCACCTTGGGTTTGGCACATTCGGCAGCCATGTCGTTTTGGAGGGCGCAGAGCTTCTTGATCTCTTCGTGGCCGGTGTAGACGGCATCGAGCATGATCTCTTCGCTGATTTCCTGGGCGGCGGATTCGATCATCACCACTGAAGTTGAAGATGCCGCCACGGATAGGTTGAGCTTGGATATTTCATCCAAATCGGTCTGATTGGGGTTAACCACGATCTGATCGTCGATCAGGCCGACAGTAACTCCCGCGATCGGGCCCTTGAACGGAATGTCCGACAGGGTCAGGGCCAAAGAGGCTCCGAAGATGCCCAGGGCGGAGGGATCGTTCTCTCCGTCATAGGAAAGCACGTTCAATACGACGTGCACCTGGTTGCGGAATCCATCCGGAAAGAGCGGGCGGATGCTGCGATCGATGACGCGGGCGGAAAGGGTGGCGTCGGTTGTGGGCCGGGCTTCGCGCTTGAAAAAGCCGCCCGGGATCTTGCCGCTGGCATACATCTTTTCGATATAATCCACCGTTAGGGGAAAGAAATTCTGGTTTTCCACAGGGTCTTTGCTCATGGTGGCGGTGACCAATATGGAGCTGTCTCCGTAACGGATGAAAACGCTGCCGTTGGCCTGTTTGGCCATTCTGCCGGTTTCCACATAGAGTTTGCGGCCGCAGAAATCGAGCTCGCGTTTGATGATGTTGAAGTTATGCACTTTCTTCTCCTTGTTTGGCTGCGGGAGAAGAAGCAATAGGCTGAAGAGCGTTAAGGGCGCCTCTTTAGCGTATTGCTCAAACTCCCGTAGGGGTTGGCGTTACGTGCTTCGGATATGTTCCGGAGCGTTTCAATAAGAAGGGTGGATCCCGCCAATAGCATTGAAAGAATCCACCCCATTGTATCTTGGCGGAGTATTATTTGCGGATGTTCAGCGCCTTGATCAGTTCACGGTAGCGGGTAATGTCTTTCCGTTTCAGATAATCAAGAAGGCGCCTTCTCTGCCCGATCAGTTTCAACAGCCCGCGCCTGGTACTGAAGTCCTTCGGATGCTCTTTCAGATGCAAGGTGATCTCGTTGATCCTCTTGCTCAGCAGGGCAACCTGGACTTCCGGCGAGCCGGTGTCTGATTCATGGAGTTTAAACTCTGCCATGATAGCCGTTTTGGCCTCAGGTTTAAGTGGCATTTCATCCTCCAGATGAATTTTGTACCCAGCATTTTGGGACAGGGTTATTTGTAAAGCATTTTCTGCTCAGCCCCGCCAATTCGGATAAGCTTCAAGCAAGGTGGTTGCCCTTTCTTAATCATAGACCACCTTGTACCTTAGCCAAACCTTGTCATTCATCAATGTTTTGGTTTCCATGAGGGCGAGTTTGTTTGGCATGATCGATGGCCAGCTAAGATCCGGGGAGGAAAAGAGGGTTGGAGTGGAAAAACCGCCAATGACAATTGGGCTGAGAAGAATGTTAACCTCGTCCAAAAGGGAACTCCTGATCAGAGCTCCGCTCAAACGCCCACCGGAGCTGGTCACGATTGTTTCCACCCTGAGTTTTTCCTTTACCTTGCGCAACATTGCAGAAAGATCCACCCTTCCTTTTCCTGCCACAAGATAGGGTATGTTTCTGGAACGCAAGAATGCCAGATATTCAGGTGGAGCAGTTTCAGCCGTCAAGTGGACCATGTAAGTTTCCGGATCATCGGTGTTCGCCGTGTATCCATTCCTGAACCTGCCTCTACCGTCAACCACAGCCGTCCATGTTTTCCTTCCCGGGCGGTTCACAATGTCAGCGGGAAAAAATCCTCATACAGGCCATTAATGCCGCCGCCGTATTTGGGCAGCTCTTTCAGTTCCTCGCATTCAGCCACAAGCATGTTGCTCCCCTCAAGATACATGTCAGGCTTGTGAAGGGCAAAAACCGCCTTGGAAAAGCTGTTCCACTCTTCCTCATTCATCAGCATTTGATAAAGCTCAGGCTGTTTATAGATGTCAAACATGGTGGTGTTGGGCCCAAACGTGATTCTCCCATCAACTGAAGCACAAACATATAGAATTACTTTGGGCCTGTTCATTGGCCTCCTCTCGGATTAAGATAATTCAAGCCTTGTGGAATAGGATCACTTTAAACCAGGCGTTATCATCGCTAAAAACCTTTGAAACACGAAATCCGGAGGTCTCAACCATTTGCATAATCATCTCATCATCGAATTTATGGGAATTCTCGGTGTGGATTCGCTCCCCTTTTCTAATCTTGATTTCGTTCGGTGTAAAAGGGCTTTTTACCAAAATGTCAGTCCGCGCTTCAAGATACATCTCAATTCGTTTTTTATCTTCATTGAATAAAGCGATATGTTCGAAATCCTCCGAGTTGAAATCAGTCTTGCACAGTGTGTTGACAACGTTTAGAATATTGAGATTGAAAGCAGCGGTTATGCCCTGTTTGTCGTTATAAGCATCATAAAGCACCTGCCGGCTTTTAACGGTATCGACACCCAGCAGAAAAAAATCGCCATCGTTCATGATATGATGCATGTTAGCTAGAAAATCCGACCTTTCTTGTAAGGTAAAATTGCCAATTGTGCCACCCAAAAAACATAAAAGGCAATTACTTCCATGAGATATTACGTCCAACTGGTGCATAAAATCAGCGACAATACCGCAGATCCTGATATCCGGATATATTTCAAGCAGTTTGATTGCAGCAAGCTGCATAGCTGATCTACTGATGTCAACGGGATGATAGATTAGGGAATTTTGGTGGCGCACGGGGATACGATCAATTATCAATGATATTTTGGTATGGTCTCCACTGCCCAGCTCCCAGATGTTCAAATCCTTGAAATCGGGAATAAAGCTGATGTCCAATTTTCGAAGGATCTCCTTTTCGCAATGTGCTGGATAATACTCGGGTAACAGGGTTATTTTCTCAAATAATGCAGAGCCCTTTTCATCATAGAAATATTTACTGGAAATGTGCTTGTCTTGTGCCGACAATCCCAAGATAATATCATTTCTAATGGTACTTATATCAAGCTCTTGAAGGTAGTCTTCAATTACTATTTGGTCACTGCAAATCTCGAGGTTCTCTTTACAATGCATCATATACAAAACCATTGATCAGGATATCCGCCTTGGGAACTCCAACCAAGGAAAAGTGCGAGGAAAGGGCATAACATCCAGCCATCGGCAGCAAACAGGATAAACCGGGAAATGGTTCCAGCAAATTTGGTTTACTCATATTTCGTTTTTTCCAGCATGGTCGGTATCAGCTCGGAAACCGTGGGATGGATATGCACCGAGTCACGAATTAGCGTGTATGGTTTATCGGCATACATCACATTCAAAATGCTTGCGATCGACTCATCTCCACCCACACCCAAGATTGAAGCACCCAGAATTCTGTCGGTATCACTATCGATGATGATGCGCATAAATCCTTTGGTTTCTCCTTTTTCACGGGCCCGGGCAACGTTTGCCATCTGATACTCGGCTGTTTTTACCTTGTTACCGGCTATTTTGGCTGCGGCCAGGGTCATGCCTGCCCGTCCCAGGGGTGGGTCGATAAACAATGCGTAGGTTTGAATTCGGTCAGTCACTTTCCGGTTTCCGTTTTCAAGTATATTTGCTGAAACAATTTGATAATCATTATAGGCAGTATGCGTGAACGCGCCTTTCCCGTTGCAATCGCCCAAAGCGTAAACACCTTCGATATTGGTTTGCAGGCGATCATCCACCACTATATAGCCTCTGGCGTTGGTTTTGATGCCCGCAGCTTCCAGATTCAGTAGATCAGTATTGGGTACGCGTCCTACAGCAAGCAAAAGATGCGTTCCTAAAATTTCATCCCCAGCGCCATCGCAGTCCGTTTTAACCTTAATATGCCCTGGCGCGGATTGAGATGCCCCAATGCAGTCAGAATTGAACCTGAATTCGATGCCCTCTTCCTCGAGGATCTCCTGGATGGTTTCCGAAACATCTTCATCTTCATATGCTATCAAACGGTCGTTTTTTTCAATTATGGTGACTCTGCTCCCAAAACGCCTGAACATTTGTCCAAACTCGAGGCCTATGTAACTTCCGCCCACGATCAAAAGATGTTCAGGGATTTCCGTAAGTCCCAAAATATCTTCATTGGTCAGGTAATCTACATTTTCAAAACCTTCAGGGATTCTGGCCCTTGCGCCCACATCGATGAATATATTTTCAGCAGTAAGCGATTTGCCGTTCACTTCAACAACCTTGGGGCCGCCAAACCGTGCTTCACCTTTATAAACATCAATGTATTGGCTCCCTTCAAGTGATGAAGCAAGCCCGTTAACCGATTTTTGGATGAGCGCGTCCTTGCGTGCTTTGATCTTATCGAGATTCGCTTTTGAATCTGTGGGTACGCCAATGCCAAGTGTTTCAGCACGCTGGATATCAAAAGCCCTTTTAGCGCTTGCCACATATGCCTTGGTTGGAGTGCATCCAACATTCAGGCAAGTCCCTCCAAAATGCTTTTTTTCGATAAAAGCCACTTTCTTTTTGTTTAAGGCATATTTAAAAGCCAACGGTGTGCCAGCTTGTCCCGAACCTATTATAATAGCAGCATAATTAAGCATGGATCTACCGCAAATATTTCTGTGGTATTTCTGTTTCGATCGGATTCGTAGGATCATTGCTCCACTCAAACCAACCTCCATCGAAAACGGAAATCCTGGGCCAACCCATCAACCACGCATTGAACCAGGCTTCGCTGCCCCGCCAACCTGTTCCACAGTAAAATGCCAGGTGTTTGTCGGGAGTGACTCCTAAATTACTCCATATTTGGTCGATTTCATGAAACTCACGGATGGTGTTGTCAACATTGCGGTAGTTTTGCATATGATAGGCATCGCTTCCGCAATCTGCAAATATCGCTCCTGGTATATGGCCTTTAACTTTGATATAATTATATCCGCTGACCGCGCCAGTGTATTCGGGATAGCTGCGCACGCAAACCAATTCTGCATCAGTGGCCTTCAGCATTAGTTTGGCTTCGTCAATATCCACGATCAATTCAGGATGTTGTGGAATTATTGCCCCAAAATCGGCAATCGGTTTTTTCGGCAAATCATCGGTATCCACTTGATATCCTGCGTCATGCCATGATTGAAATCCTCCGTTGATGATCCTGACATCTTTTACCCCGGCATACATCATGATCAAGGCACAACGGATCGCGCCGATATTGCCAGCCGCTCTGCCAGGAAATTCATCGTTATTATCCGGGAACATGAATTTTCCGTATAGGACCACGGTGGTGTTGGCAGTGATACCATGCGCTTCGAGGGCAGCCTTGAGTTCTTCCGGGGAGCGGCGGTTCCATGTTTCGGGGGCTTCCAGCGCCAGTGTGTCCATGTCTACAGCGCCGGGTATATGTCCGCTCAAATAGGCGTCGCGGTTGCGATAATGGGCATGGACAATTATATATTTATCATTGTTGTAATGTTGCGGCCTTGCACCTGAAATGAGCTGTTTCACCCATTCGGCCGGAACCAGATTTTTGTAATTCGGAAGGTAGTCCATGGGCAATTCTTCGTTCATCACCCATTCAGATAAAAACGAATCATACACAGAGATATTATTATAACCTGACTTTTGAAACATTTTTGCCACGTTTTGCGTTCCTTCGCTTGTATAGCCGTAGATCACCAATTCATCATCAAGTGAAATGTTTTTTTGGCGAACAATATCGATCCAGTTCGGATAGTCTGTCCACTTGTCCGACAATGATTTTGCCCCTTTGATGTGTCCGCCACGTTTTTCTCTCTGTAACTGCCATCCATTGTAGGCATCCACGGGACGCACATCGATTATTTTCACGTTATTCTTTTCTATTAGTGAGCGTAGCTCTTGGGTTGATATAATTTTCATCTTTTTCCTCGCTTGTCATTTGAGTTTATAATCCTTTGAACATTATTTCTCATGCTATTCATTAAAATTCGCTATCCTAGATTAAGTAAGAAGCGGGTCGGTAATAATTTCCACCAACGCGGGACCATTGTAAGCCAGGGCTTTGCGAACAGCATGATCCAAATCAGCTCTTTTTGTAACCTGGATACCTAATCCCCCACAATTATTGGCATAATCAGCAAAATTCGGATTGTTTAATCTTGTTTGCCAGACCGGGATCTTATCCTCGCGTTGTTCGTTTGATATTTTGCCCAATTCGTTGTTATTCAGTAATATGTGCGTAATATTCATATTATACAAAACGGCCGTGTTAAACTCGGTCATGTATTGACCGAAGCCACCATCGCCACTAACCGAAACCACTTGACGACCGGGCATGGCAAAATAAGCGCCCATGGCTGCGGGGAATGCGAAGCCGATGCTGCCGAGATAGCCTGACAAGATAACCCGCTGGCCTTTGCATTCAAAATACCTTCCGAATGAATAAGTACTATTCCCAACATCAAGCGCAACGATGGCATTATCGGGCAGTAAACGGCTAAGTTCATTAATGACGAATCTTGAATTCACCCCATTTGTGCCGATCTTTGCAGCCATATCAATTTTCTTGGCTTTCCACTCTGCTTTACTGGCAGCAATTTGCTCGGTTGATATTGTTGATAGTGAATAGTTTGCCAATTTCTCGATGAATAATCTGGCAGTGATCCCTGCATCGCCCCAGATGGGATTCTCAACGGCATGAAATTTTGCCAGTGCCATTTGTTCATTGTCCACTTGAATAATAGGCTTGCTTTGGTCAATACCGGTATGTTGAGAAAAGGATGATCCAAATACTATGAGCAAATCCGCGGTATTCATAAAGTGGGCGGAAAGAGGTGTGCCGCTTTTTCCCAATACACCAACTGCAAGAGGATGTGAATCGGAAATCTGCCCCTTGGCCTTGAAAGTCGTCAATACGGGTGCCCTGAGCTTTTCGGCAAATTCGATAATTTCCGGCATGCTATTTCTGGCTCCATAGCCAACGATAACAGCTGGTTTTCGGGTTCGCCAAATGCGGTACATGGCGAGATTCACAGCATCCTGGGCTGGAGCGATACAAGTATCGGAAAGCCGCCCATCAGGTTCGCCCGGTGCCTGGGTTCCGGCATCGAGCGTTTGAACATCGTCCGGAACGATCAGATGCGAAACATTGCGTTGAACAATGGCATTTTTAAGAGCTAAAGAAGCCAGCGCTGCGTGATTGCTGTCGGGCATAACAATTTTGCTGAACGGCGCAACAGCTTGAAAGGCTGCCGGTAAATTAATTTCCTGAAAGGAACCAGGGCCTAAAAACTGAGTATTAATCTGTCCAGTAATGGCCAGAACAGGTGTGCGGTCTATATGAGCATCCCACAATCCGGTTAGCAGGTTGGTGGCGCCTGGTCCTGCAATAGAAAAACAGATTGCGGGTTTGCCCGAAATTTTGGAATAAGCTGACGCTGCAAAAGCTGCCGCTCCTTCGTGGCGAATCCCAATGTATTTGATATTCCCTTTTTCTTCCTGAATACGAAAAGCTTCCGCAATACCGAGGTTGGAATGCCCGACCATACCAAAAACATGCTTGATACCCCAGTTAACAAATGTTTCAGCCAGAACATGGCTTACCGTCCAGGCCGATTTTTCGGGAGCTGCTATTTCCAGGTATATGCCATCACTGCGAACATCCGTTTTGTAAGTTTTAAGGTTGGCATCGTTGCCCAAGGATTTTCCGCTCAGGGGATCAAAAGGATGTCCGTGCCAGGGGCAACGAATGATCTTGGCTTCAATCCTGGCATCAATTAGCGGCCCGCCTTGATGTGAACAAATCCCCTCGATTGCACCGTATTTATCATCAACCCGCGATAGCAGTATCTGCTGATTGTGTAAGTTCAGTTTTTTGGTTTGTCCGTTCATTAATTCATCAGTCTGAGCCACTTTCACCCATTCGGGTGCTTGCTGTTCTGTTTTACGTGCAGCGGCAGAAATGGTTTTACCCTCATCGTCTTTAAATGCCGCGTACCAGTGTGTACCATCGCAGCGGGGTTTATTTCCTGAATGCCCGCAACGACAAAGTGTGTAGTGCTCTTTTGAAGCACCATCGCCCAAGTCTACGTTTTCGATCACGATACCGCCCCGTACGTTATAGGGGCCGTTTTTTCTGATGTGTATTTCCTCGTCGTTTGAGAAATCATTAGTTTCCAGGTTGTTTTCCGTATATGATAGCGCGCCTGAGGGGCACATTTTAATGACAAGCTTGATGTCCTCCACATCAGCGCCATTAGGATCAATCCATGGTTCCTTGCCCATGCGGAAAACGCTGGAAAGGTTATCGGTACAGAAGCCGGCGTGAGAGCATATACCGCGGTTGTCGTGAATAGTTATATTTCTGCCTTTGTAGGTGTCTTTTCTATCAGGTACACGAGTTTCGCTTCGTTCGTCGGAAAAACCTATGCTGGCATGAGTTTGATCACAAAACGGCTTATTTTTTGACCCTCCGCAACGGCATAAAACCATTATAGGTTTTATCTCGATCGCTTCATTCCTTGAATTGGTGAATTTATCAAGGTTCTTTACTATCAGCGGTCCGTTCTTCTGAGGTTTGATACTTGCTTTATTTTCTTTCATACATCTTTTCCTGGTACTTATATATGCTGAATATCAGTAAATTGCGAAACGATAACACTGTCGGTAAGCAGATCAGTTACACAGAAGTTATGAACATCTTTGATTCCGTTGGTGCGCGCAAATACTTTCAGCTCATTATTGGCGCCAGTGAAAAAATTAACAAAACCTCTCACACCGTTTTCGGGATCGAAAAGTTGGCGCAGTTGTTCATTTTGGGTGGTTATCCCTGCCGGACAGGTACCTGTGTGACAAACTCTTGCCTGTATGCAGCCTATGGATATTAAAGATGCGGTGGCCAGAGCAACGGCATCTGCTCCGAGGGCGAGAGCTTTGGCAATATCAGCGCTATTGCGGAAGCCTCCCGTAATACAGAGTGTTACAGTACTTCCTCTTGCATCCAGGTATTTCCGGGCACGTCGAATTGCAAACACGGGCGGCACGCCAACATTGTCCTTCAGGAACTTGGGTGAAGAACCTGTGGCTCCGCCGCGGCAATCAATGGTAATAAAATCGGGTTCGGCCTGCAGAGCGAATTCAAGATCTTCTTCAATATGGCCTGAAGCGAATTTGATGCCCACGGGTCTTCCGTCTGTAATCTGGCGTATGTGGGCTACCATTTTTTTCAGGTCGTCCAAATTTTCCACACCCGATAACCGTCCGGGTGATACACTGTCTTCACCTTTTTCAAGTCCGCGAATTTTGGCAATTTCAGCGGTAACTTTGTTGCCGGGAAGGTGTCCGCCCAAACCTGGTTTTACTCCCTGGCCGATTTTGATCTCCACGGCGTCGGCTTGCTTGATGGAATCGTCTTTGTGGGAGAATGAGGCAGTGCCAAGTTCGTAAATGAATTTCTTTGCAGCTTTACGCTCGTCAGGCAGCAAACCGCCTTCGCCGGAGCAAGTTGCCGTTCCAACAAGCGATGAACCTCTTGCCAGGGCAATTTTTGCTTCGCGCGACAGGGCACCAAATGACATGTGCGATACATAAAACGGCATATCCAATTCCAAAGGATGTTTGGCTGTTTTACCGATAATGGTTTTAGTATTGACTTGAATATCTTCATTGAGCGGCATTTTATGCAATTGCGCACCTTTAAAAACCAGCGTATCCAAAGTGGGATATTCGCGCAAGGTTGACATGGATGAGTTTTCGCTTTTGCCTGTTTGAGCAAGTTTCTGTATTTCGGCCACTTTTTCGTTTTCGTTCAGGCCAACATCTTTGGCTATGCCATCATCGCGGAATTTGCTGTGCCAGTGTTGTCCGTTGCAAAATGGTTTGTTTTGGGAATTCCCACAGCGGCAAAGGGCATAATGCTCTTCCGATTCTGGATGGTCATCATCCTCGAGCTCAATGCTGCCTTTAATGAAATATGGCCCGTTTTCCGTGACCACTATTTCGGGTTGAGTGGAAAATTTGTCGTATTTTACACCGTCAATCGAATAACTCAATGCGCCTGAAGGACATTTTTTAATGGTTGCGATGATTTTTTCCACCGTCTCGGCATCAGGATCGATCCAGGGTTCTACTCCCATCCGGAATACTTTGGGAAGTCCGTCAGTACAAAAACCAACATGGGCGCAAATTCCACGATCATCATGTATTGTGATTTTTTGTCCCTTGTAATCATCAACTTTTCGAGGTTGTCGATCCTCTCGTTTTTCGCTTGTCCAGCCGATTTTCCCGTGAGTTCCATCACAAAAGGGTTTGCTATTTGAATGTCCGCAACGGCAAAAAGCTGCAGAAGGTTTATCAACGGAAAATTTATTCCCGCTGGATTCAGTAATTTCCTTCGGGTTTATGAAAACTAAAGGACCATTCTTTGCTGTTATTATCTTTCGCATAATAAGACTTATAATTCTGCTGCTCGAATCTGTCAATTCTTTTTTTCAATCCCATAAGCAGCAAGGTTACTGTAATGATCAATGAACACGCAATATTCAGGGTTAACTAATAGCAGAATTGGCCCATTACCCTATAAAACCAGTAGCCAAAGCTGGTGGAGGTGGCGGGAATCGAACCCGCGTCCAAAGAGCCGATCATGAGTGAATCTACATGCTTAGTTGTCTTTGATCTCGGACCCGGCGGTAAAAGACAATCAGACCCGCCGGGGCCAGGGCTCATGGTCTTAGCCGGATCTTATGAGCTCTCGGACCCGGAGCGGCCGCACTGTTGCGACGCCCAAGCCATCCCCGGCGGCGCGGGACGGTTGAACGTTAGCGAGCTTACGCTGCTAAGGAGTAATTGTTGTTTGCAATTAGATTTGTTTGCTGCTTGATAACGGAGAGGACAGCATCTCCGGCATGCATCTCTCACACTCTGATTCCCTGTCGAAACCATGTCACCCCCTATGCGCTGAGTAAAGATCCATAAGACAAGCTATTTGAAACGGGCCTGATGTCAAGTTAATTATGGCTTTCTTGCAGATCAAGTAGGTTAGGTTTTCATCCACGACATGAAGGGGTGGCAAAATACCCAACGTCACCGAGTATACAGATCACTTCAAGGATGGATGTGGACCTTGATACTGGGGTCTCACCAAAAACAGCGATTTGCAACGAAAGTGATACTATTTGCAATTTCACTTGATACTCTATATCTGCAACCCATTTTTCCCTTCGCCCTCCTTATCATTACGCTATCAATACGGACTCATTACGGACTTTGTCCGTAATGAGTCCGTATTGACACCGTATTGATAAGGGGAGCCATGGGTGGGAAAGTGGAATTTCCGGACTCCCTGTATAACCGAAACCATCTCAGCGTCGGCAAAAGGGGGTGGCATATCTTGACTAAAAAACTCCTTGACATAAAAGGCCTTTCTGCTTTTTATCGATTATGAAGATGCAACCAGTATACCCGCGTATGCAATAATTCGTGGAGGTGGCTATGCGCCGCTCCTTGCTTATGTCCATCATCCTGCCGGCCTGTTCCGTACTTGCCGCGCTCAGCGGATACGGCGTTTCCGGCGATGTGTCGCTGGATACAGTGAACCCCAATCTGGCCCTGATCGCGCCAGTGGGAGGGGAACACTGGTATATGGGCGATACCAACGCCATCCTCTGGTCCGCCTATGATTCCCATCCCAGCCCCAATTCGGTCAACATCTGGTACAGCCTGGATGGCGGCGATACCTACGTTCCCATCGCCATGGGGACGAGCAATGACGGGACCGAGCCTTGGCTCGTGCCCGACGTGGAATCCAATGCTGCCAAAATCCGGATCCAGATCTCTGACAACTTCGGCAATTCATCGATCCGCAGTTCCGCGACCCCGTTCTTCATTACCGCCGTTCCGCCCCAGCCGCCTCAGGGTTTAACTCTGGACACATCCAACAATGTGGACGTGGTCCTCACCTGGCAGGCCGTGACCCTGGACATGCATGGCGACCCGCTGGCCCCAACGGGTTACATCATCCTGTATAACGAAACCCCCTATGATGATGACCTGTACTACTATTTCCTGGGCGAAACGGCCGGCTTGGCCTACACCCACTATAGGGTCCTGCTCTTCCGTTCCCAGATGTTTTACAAGGTGCTGGCTTATGTCGATCCAAACGGCAGCCTCGCCCGCTATCTCGATTGGTTCAAAGCGGAGCCGGGCCTTAAAATGACCCTGGAGGATTTGCTGAGAGAATTTCCGGTCTTCAAGGGAGGTCTGAAATGAAGCGATTGCTGTTATTGCTCTTTATTTCCGCGGCGGGGTTTTGCCTTGCCCAGACGGCTCCCATGGTATCAAACGTCACCGCCGCGCAGAGGCTTGACGGAAGCAGGATAGTCGACATCTGGTACGACCTCTGGGACGCGGATGGCGATCTATGCGAGATTGAGCTCAAGGTCTCTGTCAACGGCGGAGTCAGCTTCGATCTGAATCCCTCTTCTGGCCTTCTTTCCGGGGACATTGGCCCGGATGTGGCCTCCGGAACGGGCAAACACATAGTCTGGAACGCCGGCGGCGAGGCCTTCAGGCTGGACGGCGACCAATTCCGGTTCAAGGTCAGCGCCGAAGACGAACCCAGCCCCGGCATTCCTTCGAACTTCATCCTGGTGGAGGGAGGCACCTTTCACAACGGCACCTCAAACATCACCCTCTCCAGTTTCTACCTAGACCGCTATGAGCTCACCCAGGCCGGCTACGAGCAGATCATGAAGGAAAATCCCTCCCACGACTATGGGGTCGGGCCCAGCTATCCTGTCTATCGGGTTTCCTGGTTCGACGCGATCGAATACTGCAACCGGCGGAGCATCCAGGAAGGGATCACGCCCTGCTACAGCTACGGAAATTACGGGGCTGATCCAGATTCCTGGCCCACAGGCTGGAACGCCAACTACCAAAACCAAAACTTTCTGAACTGCAACTGGAGCGCCCCGGGCTACAGGCTGCCCTCGGAAATGGAATGGATGTTCGCAGCAAAAGGCGGAAATCAGTCCCTGAATTTTATCTACAGCGGCAGCAACGACGTGGACCTGGTGGCCTGGTACAATGAAAACTCCGGCGGCGTGGCCCATATAGTGGGCCTTAAAGTCCCCAACGAGCTTGGTTTCCACGACATGAGCGGAAACCTCTGGGAATGGGTGTGGGATTTTTATTTTGCCACTTATCCAACAAGCGATCAGACCAATCCCCATGGCCCCGATTACGGCACTTGCCGCGTCAACCGGGGAAGCTGCTTTCACGGCCAGGGATCTTTTTGCGCAGTCACTTTCCGCAATATTGGCGGCTTGGCCACTGATATCTACTATGGAGTCGGATTCCGGGTCTGCCGCAACGCGCCTCAGGATTGAGATTGATCTGTTTGCGCGCGGATCAGCGCACTGTGCCGATAATGCCGTTCAGGGTGAGGCCTCTTTCCGCGAAGAATGCCTCCAGCCCCTGGTAAACGTTCACCGCGGCCAGCGGATCACTGTATAAAGCCGTTCCGATCGACACCGCTGCAGCTCCGGCGTAAAAGAACTCCAAAGCGTCCTGCCAGGTGTGGATCCCACCCATGGCCAATAGCGGGATCTTGACCGCCTGTGCTGTTTTATGGGTCAGGGCCAAGGCCACAGGCTTGATGCCCATGCCGCTGTAGCCGCAGACTTTTTGGGAAATACGCGACCTGCCTGTGTTCCAGTCGATCGCCATCCCGTAGAGGGTGTTGATCAGAGAAAGTGTGGTGGCTCCCCCGGCTTCGGCCGCTCGTGCGATTTTTGCGATGTCGGTGACGTTGGGGCTCAGCTTCACGACCAGTTCTTTTTCGGTCAGCTCTGCCAGCTTGCGGGTGAGTTCAAAAACGATATCCGGATCGGCGCCAAAAGCGATCCCCTCGTTTTCCACATTGGGGCAGGAAACATTGACCTCATAGCCTGAGATCCCCTGTTCCTGTTCCAAGACTGACAGGATTCGGCAAAACTCGTCAATTGAAGCCCCGGAGAAGCTCACGATCAAGGGAATCTTCAAAATGGACCGCAGACGGGGCAGCTCTTCCTCGATGAAACCGATAAGTCCGGTATTCTGCAAACCGATGGAATTGAGCAGCCCGGCTTCCGTTTCATACAGGCGCGGCGGGGGATTGCCAGCTTTGGGGAGCAGGGTGATGGTTTTGGAAACATAAGCGCCCAAAACAGACTGGGGGAAAAGGTCAAAATACTCCGTGCCGAAGGTGCCGGAAGCCACTGCCAGCGGGCTTTGCAGCGCCAGCCTGCCCAATTTGCTCGAGAGGCGGTTCACAACTCTCCCCAGCAGACTTCGGCAGCATTGAAGATAGGCCCGTCCGCGCAAACCCGCAGATAAGCATCCCCCACCGGAACCGCGCAGCCGTGGCAAACTCCGACTCCGCAAGCCATGTAGGCCTCCATGCTCACATGATGCGGCAGCGGGGCCACGATCTCCGCCAGAGCCTTGAGCATGGGGATGGGACCGCAACTATAGACTATATCGATCTTTGCTTCAATTATCAGGTCTTTTACGTCCCGGGTGACTAGGCCCTTCTGGCCGCAGCTTCCGTCCAGCGTATAAACCCGGTCGCAGGGGAAAACGTCATCAGCGCAAGCCCCGCCGTGCAGGAAGGTTATCCTGTTGCCGGAGCTGAGAGCCTCGCGCAAATACGCCAGAGGCGGATAGCCCACCCCGCCGCTCACCAGCAGGACATTTGAATCGCGAATCATAGGAAAGCCGTTTCCCAGCGGCCCGGTCAGCTTGACGGGGTCGCCGATGGCCAGTTCGGACAGCGCTTTGGTCCCGGATCCCACGACCTTGATCAGGAAAGATATCTCAGCTTCGGCCGCGCCATACACGCTCACCGGCTTGAACAGTTTCCTGTCCTGCCCCGCCGTCCCAGCCTTGAGTTCAAAGAACATCCCGGGCTGGCATTTGGCCGCCAGTTCGGGCTCCCGTAAACCGATCACATGGTAATCCCGGTTGATTCGTTCCCGGCGTGTTACAGCCAGGATTTTATACGCGGGCGTCATTCAGCCTGCCAGGTCACCCTGCCTTCCAAAAAAGTGTAGAGCACGCGTCCGGAGAGGGTTTGTCCCAGCCAGGGTGTGTTTTTGCTTTTGGAAAGGATGTTTTCCGGCTTGTAGGAGGTGTTCTGCTCCAAGTCGATGATGGTGATGTCGGCCGGATTGCCCTGTTTCAGAGTGCTTTCCGGCAGTCCCAGCAACTGCGCCGGGGCCGAGGTCAAAGCTTCCGCCAAACGTTCCAGGGATAGATCCCCGGTTTTGACCAGATGATGGTACAAAGCAGGGAAAGCCGTTTCCAGGCCGATTATCCCAAAGGGCGCGTGGTCGAACTCGCGGGCTTTCTCAAAATCCGCGTGGGGAGCGTGGTCGGTGGCGATGCAGTCGATGATCCCCTCCCGCAGGGCCTTGACGCAGGCCTGGCGGTCTTTTTCGCTGCGCAGGGGTGGTTTCATCTTGGTGTTGGTGTCAAAATCCTGGCAGGCCTCTTCGGTGAGGATCAGATGGTGGGGCGTGACCTCGCAGGAGACCTGGATCCCCTGTTCCTTGGCTTCGCGCACCAGCTCGATCGACCTGGCAGTGCTGATATGGGCGATATGCAGCCTGGACTTGGTGTTTTCCGCCAGCATTATGTCGCGTGAGATGATCACTTCCTCCGCCAGTCCGGGAATGCCCGTCAGGCCGACTTTGGAGGAGATCCTGCCGGCGTGGATCTGCCCTTTTCCGGATAGGTTGTGGTCTTCGGCGTGGATGATCAGGGGCAGGCCGAAATTAGTGGCGTAGCGCATGCAGTTCAGCATCAGCTTGGAGTTTTGCACGCAGTTCCCGTCGTCAGAAACGGCAACGATCCCGCCGCTCTGCATGGTGGCCATCTCGCTGATCTCCAGCCCTTCGCTTTTCTTGGTCATCGCCCCCACCACATAGACCCGGGCCGAGCCGAGGTCTTTGGCGCGGCGTTGGATATAGTCAACAGTGGCGATGTTGTCCACCACGGGATCGGTGTTGGGCATGGCGCAGAGGCTGGTGAAGCCTCCTTTGGCCGCGGCCCTGGTGCCGGAAACTATGTCTTCCTTATAGGTTTGGCCGGGGTCGCGCAGATGCACGTGGAGGTCCACGAAGCCCGGAAACACGTGCTTTCCGGCGGCGTCGATGACACGATCCGCCTTGCCGGCGATCTTGGGGGCGATCTTGCTGATCTTGTAGCCTTTGATGAGGATGTCGCAGGGAACGAAGCTTCCCTCGATGTAGGCCAGTCCGTTGGTGATGAGTGTGGTCATTTCAGCTCTCCTTTTATGCCTTGCCGCCGAGGATGAGGAACATCAGGGCCATGCGTATCGCCACGCCGTTGGCCACCTGTTCCACGATGATGCTGTGGGTACTGTCCGCGATCTCCGGCAGGATCTCAACGCCCCGGTTCATCGGGCCCGGATGCATGATCAGGGCGTCCTTTTTGGCGTATTTGATCGTGTCTTTGGACAGCACGTAATGCTTGCTGTATTCTTCCAGGCTGGGGAACAGGCCTTCGGTCATCCTTTCGAGCTGCATGCGGAGGCCCATCACTACGTCCGCGTCCCGCAAAGCTTCGCGCAAATTGTATTCGACCCGGCAGCCGTAGATCTCCTCCATGCTGCCCGGCATCAGGGTGCGCGGCCCGCAGACCGTCACTTCCATGCCCAGTTTTTTCATGCCGATCAGATTCGAGCGCACCACCCTGCTGTTGAGGATATCGCCCACGATGGTGATCTTGACGCCGTTCAGTTCGCCCAGTTTTTCCCAGACCGAAAAGATGTCCAACAGCGCCTGGGTGGGATGCGCGTGGCGTCCGTCGCCTCCGTTGATGACCGGTTTTCCGGAGTATTTGTGCACCAGTTGCGGGCTGCCGGGGCTGCTGTGGCGGATGCAGTAGAGGTCGATGCCCATCGCGTCCAGGGTATAGACGGTATCCTGCAGGCTTTCGCCTTTCTGCAGGGCGGATACAGAGGCCTGGAAGCTCACCACGTCCGCGCTCAGGCGGCTGGCGGCCAGCTCGAAGCTCATCCGGGTGCGGGTGCTGTTTTCCACGAACAGGGTGCAGACGGTTTTGCCGCGCAGGGTGGGGATCTTTTTGTATTCGCGCAGATTGATCTCCTTCATGCCTTTGGCGGCTTCCAGGATATACATGATTTCTTCTGCGGAATAGTCGTCGAGGTCATAGACGCTGCGACCGAGGAATTGAGGCGTAGTGGTCATATTTGCTCCTTTCCGGCTCACTGGCGCGGATTAAAGGTATTTATTTTGTCCCAGTTTATGCGCCTGAGGATTTGGTCAAGAAAATTCTTGGCTACCCTGATTGTATCCGGCTGCTTTGCCTGTGCTAAGATGCTTGCCAGAAAGCAAATTAGGGAGCCTGCTTGGAAAATTTCTTGACTGATATCCCCGGTTCATAATAGTGTTTCTATTAAATGTGAAACTACCAGAGGAGACCCCAACATGAAACATCTCGTTATCATAGCCCTGGCAGCGATGCTGCTGCTATCCGCCTGTTCGGTCACGCGGCAGAAGCTCAGCCCCCAGGGCAACGTCAACCTCAAGACCGCCAACGTCTATTACGCCCAGCAAAACGTCGAAGCGGCGATGACCTACTACCAGCTCGTTTTGGAAGACAATCCCAACCACGCCCTGGCCCTGCGCCGCGTTGCGGACATCAACCTCTACAACGGCGAGCGCTTCTCGGACCTGGCCGTGGACCTGAACAAAGCCGCCTGGGAAGGCTACGATAAATCCATCAAGATCATGGAGCAGTATGAGAAGCTTTCCGAAGACGAAGCAGCCGACATCCGCGACATGAAGAAGCGCCGCACCAGCGCCTGGACCCGCATTTTCAAGGCCGGCGAAGAGCAGGCCGAGGCCGGAAACACCCAGCGCGCCATCGAGATCTTTGAGCTGGTGGCCGCCCTGGATACCAGCCGCATCGAGCCCCTGATCAAGCTCAAAACCATCTACCAGGTGGACCTCAAGGACGACGACAAGGCCGAGGAGATCCTGCTCAAAATCTATGCCAAGGACCAGAACGACCCTCTCCTCCTGCAGGAAATGGGCATCTTCTACATGAACAAGAAGGATTACGCCGCGGCCCTGCCCTTCTTTGAAAGCGTCAAGGTGCGCGAACCCCTCAACGTGAACAACCTGATGAACCTGTCCTTCTGCCAGTTCGAACTGGGACAGTATGAGGCGGCCAAACTCAACACCCAGCTCGTGCTGGAAATCGAACCCCTGAACCCCGACGCCCTCTCCGACGCCAAATACATCGCCTACAAGCTCGCTGACAACGCCGGCGCCGTGGGCTATCTGAAGCGGCTGCTGGACATCCGCGACAACGACGCCGATTACCAGGAAATCAGCTTCCTGCTCAACGAAATGAAGAATTATGAGGAAATGATCACCTACGCCCGCAAATGGCACAACTATGACGAGACGAACAAAGACGCCGTCCGCCTCGTGATCCTGGGCGCCCAGCTGACCAACAACACCGCCCTGGCCACCCAGTATCAGAACATCCTGAACAGGATGAACTGACACGCCCATGACTGATTGAGCCTGTCCCCCACCCGGACAGGCTTTTTTTCTGGCCAAGCCATGCGAACCGAACAAAGGACCGCCTATCTCTACGCCCTCGGCGCAGTGCTGGCCTGGTCCACCGTCTCCACCGCCTTCAAGCTCAGCCTCCGGCATCTCACGCCGCTCGGCCTGCTGCTTCTGGCATCCCTGGCAGCGA
Organism: Candidatus Syntrophosphaera sp.; assembly: GCA_019429425.1. NCBI lineage: Bacteria > Pseudomonadati > Candidatus Cloacimonadota > Cloacimonadia (SeqCode) > Cloacimonadales (SeqCode) > Cloacimonadaceae (SeqCode) > Candidatus Syntrophosphaera > Candidatus Syntrophosphaera sp. Next base: position 466 of record JAHYIU010000007.1, on the reverse strand, counting down.
CCATCTTCCTGGGAGTGGTGAACCTGGCCCAAAAAGGCTGGAAGGCGTTCCGGACCGACGTCAGCGCTTGGAAGAGGTCAGCGCTGGCCGGCCTGCTCAACCCCTTCCTCTACTACCTCGCCCTCTTCATCGCCTATGACCGGCTGCGGGCCCAGGAAGCGCAGGTTTTGAACTACACCTGGGCGATCGTGCTATCCGTGCTTTCCATCCTCATCCTCAGGGAGCGGTTCCGGATCAAGGACATCCTCGCCCTCTGCCTCAGTTTCATCGGCGTGATCGTGATCTCCACCCAAGGCAGGCTGTTCCGGCTCGATTTTGCCGATCCCCTCGGCTCCGCTTTGGCGGTCTCCACCTCCCTGGTTTGGGCATTTTACTGGATCCTGAACATGAAAGACAAGCGCCCCGCGGAGAGCAAACTGCTGCTAAATTTCCTGGTGGGAACTCTGGCCACCGCGCTTTACGCCCT
>JAHYIU010000006.1 GCA_019429425.1 Candidatus Syntrophosphaera sp. | reverse complement strand
AGGGACCGAACTGTCTCACGACGTTCTGAACCCAGCTCGCGTAACTCTTTAATCGGCGAACAGCCGAACCCTTGGGACCTTCTTCAGCCCCAGGATGAGTTGAGCCGACATCGAGGTGCCAAACACCGCCGTCGCTATGGACGCTTGGGCGGTATCAGCCTGTTATCCCCGGAGTACCTTTTATCCTTTGAGCAACGGCCCTTCCATTCAGGACCGCCGGATCACTAAGACCTGGTTTCCCACCTGCTCGACCCGTCAGTCTCGCAGTCAAGCTCCCTTATACCTTTATGCTCTGTGGCTGATTACCAACCAGCCGGAGGGAACCTTGGCAAGCCTCCGTTACTCTTTCGGAGGCGACCGCCCCAGTCAAACTGCCCACCTGGCAATGTCCGATCGCTTTACGATCGTTAGTAAATCAATACAATAAGGGTGGTATTTCAACGTCGGCTCCACACACACTAGCGTGCACGCTTCATAGCCTCCCACCTATCCTACACATACTGCACCAATTTACAATACCAAGCTACAGTAAAGGTTCACGGGGTCTTTCCGTCCGTTCGCGGGTAAGCGGCATCTTCACCGCTACTTCAATTTCACCGAGCCCCTGGTTGAGACAGCGCCCAAATCGTTACACCATTCGTGCAGGTCGGAACTTACCCGACAAGGAATTTCGCTACCTTAGGACCGTTATAGTTACGGCCGCCGTTTACCGGGGCTTCATTTCGAAGCTTCTCCCTCTTTTACGGAGTGCAGGATCGTGGATGCGTGCAGACGTGGAAGCGTGGAAGGGTGGAAGCATGTAACCTTGCTATGGACTTGCGATCACAAGTCCCGGCCTTGGTTGCACGTTTTCACGGCATATTTCACGTTTTCACGATCTGTTTCACCTTGTCACGAACCTCTGCGCTCGGTAAAAGAGGGATGACCTCTCCATTTAACCTTCCGGCACCGGGCAGGTGTCAGTCTATATACCGTGGGTTTCCCCTTCGCATAGACCTGTGTTTTTGATAAACAGTCGCTTGGGCCTCTTCACTGCGGCCCCCTCTCGCTTGGGATGTTCTCCTTCACGATAACGGGGCACCCCTTCTCCCGAAGTTACGGGGTTATTTTGCCTAGTTCCTTAACCAGAGTTCGCTCGAACACCTTAGGATATTCTCCTCGCCCACCTGAGTCGGTTTGCGGTACGGTCTGTGCATGACTGAAGCTTAGAAGCTATTTCTCGGCGACGTCTGTACACGGGCTTTGCGGCTTGCGCCTCGTCCCACGCCTCGGAGTATGCGTGACCCGGATTTGCCTGGATCACCTCCTACACGCGTTCAACTGCTATTCCAACAGCAGTCCCCGCTGCACCGTCGCGTCACTCCATCGCATCATACACAGGTTCAGGAATATTAACCTGATTCCCATCAGCTTCGCTATTCGCTACACCTTAGGGGCCGACTAACCCTGAGAAGATTAACTTTACTCAGGAATCCTCGGGCTTGTGGTGTGCGGGTTTCTCACCCGCATTGTCGTTACTCATGCCGACATGGTCTCTTGTGCTCGCTCCAGCATATCTTACAATACACCTTCGGCGCAGGCACAATGCTCTCCTACCAGCAACGCGCAAGCGCGCTGCTCCGCAGCTTCGGTAAGATGCTTATAGTCCCGATTATCTTCGGTGCTCTACCACTCGACCAGTGAGCTGTTACGCACTCTTTAAATCATGGCTGCTTCTGAGCCAAGATCCTGGCTGTCTGGGCAATTGAACATCCTTACGCACTAAGCATCTATTTGAGGACCTTAGCTGACAGTCTGGGTTGTTCCCCTCTCGCACGTGAAGCTTATCCCTCACGCCCTGTCTCCCAGGTATTGATTAACGGCATTCGGAGTTTGATTGGGTTCAGTAAGCTTGTGAGCCCCCTAGCCCATTCAGTGCTCTACCTCCGTTAATGTCCACCTGAGGCCATACCTAAATATGTTTCGGAGAGAACCAGCTATCTCCGGGTTTGTTTGGCCTTTCACCCCTACCCACAGTTCATCCACCGCTTTTTCAACAACGGTTGGTGCGGTCCTCCAGTTGGTTTTACCCAACCTTCAACCTGACCATGGGTAGATCACCCGGTTTCGGGTCTAATACCATAAACTTCACGCCCTGTTAAGACTCGCTTTCGCTACGGCTCCGTGCCTGTAACACTTAACCTCGCTTATGACATTAACTCGTCGGCTCATTATGCAAAAGGCACGCCATCACCAGCGCCAACGATATCCGTGAAAATCGTGGAGCAGTGGAAACGTGTAACATCCGGCCAAACCTCGCATCGAAGGCTTGAACCCGGGTTACACCCTTTCACGCTTGCACGTTTTCACGAACATTGTTGGCGCCAGCTCTGACCGCTTGTAGGCATACGGTTTCAGGTTCTATTTCACTCCCCTCCCGGGGTGCTTTTCACCTTTCCCTCACGGTACTGCTACGCTATCAGTCACCAAATGTATTTAGCCTTACGAGATGGTCCTCGCGGATTCACCCAGGATTTCTCGTGTCCCGGGCTACTCGGGATCCGGCTACCAATATCAACCCATTTCGACTACGGGACTTTCACCCCCTGCGGTCGAACTTTCCAGATCGGTTCGTCTATAAGTTGAGATCAGATGTCGCCGTCCCACAACCCCGGCCAAAAGGCCGGTTTAGGCTCTTCCCCGTTCGTTCGCCACTACTGAGGGAATCGTTTTTACTTTCTCTTCCTGGCGCTACTAAGATGTTTCAGTTCACGCCGTTCGCCTCCAGCACCGATTGAACACCCCATTCCGCTTCCCATTATCAGGAAACAGGGATGGTCAATCGGTGCCGGATGACAGGTCTTCAACCTGCCGGGTTGCCCCATTCGGAAATCCCCGGATCAAAGCTCGCTTACAGCTTCCCGGGGCTTATCGCAGTTCGCCACGTCCTTCTTCGCCATTTGGTGCGTAGGCATCCACCATACGCCCTTTGTGCTTTCACCAATGTATCCTTGTGTGTTATACTCTCTCTCTCACCGCGGATCCACTCTATATTCTGGTAAAGATCTAATCTAAACTTGTATGTATAAAAATGTTTATTGATGGTGGAGAATGACGGATTCGAACCGACGGCCTCCGCCTTGCAAAAGCGGCGCTCTCCCAGCTGAGCTAATTCCCCTTTATCATTATAGAGGTAGGAATGGAGGAAGGCTTCTTGCCTTTTTGCACCTTATAAAGGAGGTGATCCAGCCGCACCTTCCGGTACGGCTACCTTGTTACGACTTAGTCCTCCTCACGAAGCACACCTTCGAAAGCTGCTCCCCTTGCGGGTTGGCTCACCTCCTTCGGGTGCACTCCACTCGGCTGACTTGACGGGCGGTGTGTACAAGGCCCGGGAACGTATTCACCGCGTCATGATGTTACGCGATTACTAGCGATTCCAACTTCATGAGGTCGAGTTGCAGACCTCAATCCGAACTGAGGTAGCTTTTCTGAGATTCGCTCCACATTGCTGTCTCGCTCCCCTCTGTAACTACCATTGTAGCACGTGTGTAGCCCCGGTCATAAGGACCATGATGACTTGACGTCGTCCCCACCTTCCTCTGCGTTGTTACCGCAGCGGTCCTTCCAGAGTCCCCAACTTAATGATGGTAACTGGAAGCAGGGGTTGCGCTCGTTGCGGGACTTAACCCAACATCTCACGACACGAGCTGACGACAGCCATGCAGCACCTGTCTCGAAGTTCCGGCAAGCCGGCACTCCCTCATCTCTGAAGGATCCCTCGGATGTCAAGACCGGGTAAGGTTCTTCGCGTTGCTTCGAATTAAACCACATGCTCCACCGCTTGTGCGGGCCCCCGTCAATTCCTTTGAGTTTCAACCTTGCGATCGTACTCCCCAGGCGAATCACTTATCGCGTTAGCTACGGCACCGAATCCTCTACGAAACCGACACCTAGTGATTATCGTTTACTGTGTGGACTACCAGGGTATCTAATCCTGTTTGATACCCACACCTTCGCAGTTTAGCGTCAATAACGGCTTGGAAGACTGCCTTCGCCTTCGGTATTCCTCCTGATCTCTGCGCATTCCACCGCTACACCAGGAATTCTGTCTTCCCCAACCGCATTCCAGATCCACAGTATCTAATGCCGTACAACGGGTGAGCCGTTGCCTTAAACTTTAAACTTATGGATCCGCCTACCTGCCCTTTACGCCTAGTAATTCCGGACAACGCTCGCAACCCCCGTGTTACCGCGGCTGCTGGCACGGAGTTAGCCGTTGCTTATTCATATGCTAATATCTCTACACCCATGCTATTTACATGGATGTCACTGCTCACATATAAAAGAACTTTACACCCCGAAGGGCTTCTTCGTTCACGCGGCGTCGCACTATCAGTCTTTCGACCATTGTAGACTATTCTCGACTGCTGCCTCCCGTAGGAGTCTGGGCCGTATCTCAATCCCAGTGTGGGCGACCACCCGTTAAGGCCGCCTATCTATCATCGCCTTGGTAAGCCGTTACCTCACCAACTAACTAATAGAGCGCAGGCTCATCCCCAAACGGCAGCCCGAAAGCCACCTTTCAAATGTCCAAAAAGGACACTCACATCCGGTATTAGCCCAAGTTTCCCTGGGTTGTCCCCGTCTTGAGGGTAGATCACCTACGTGTTACTCACCCGTTCGCCACTCTCAGATCCCCGAAAGGATCCTACCGTTCGACTTGCATGCCTAATCCACGCCGCCAGCGTTCGTCCTGAGCCAGGATCAAACTCTCCATCATTTTATAATGATTGAATTGACAAGAGCTTTTCCTCTCATTCCCACTCTATAAACTGTTAAAGATCTAAGCGTTCTCAAATCTTGCGATCATCAAACGCACGTTTAGTCATAACTTTTCAGGGCCGTATTTTTGTCAATGGAAAAATTGCACCGAGCCGCATTTATTTTATTTTAGGACGCGCAACTGATTGTAGGGCATGGCAATAAAGATCAACGAAATAATTCTGGCAGTCCCCTTCCAGGATCTGAGATCAAGGTGGTTGACAGCTTTCATTGGATTGCGGACTTGGATTTTCTCCAGCGAAAATTCCGCACTTGACACAAACAGGCTGGTCCAATAAATGATAAACTGGATGGGAGAAGAATGAAAACAGAGCATAAAAGAGCAATAGTCCTCCTGAGCGGAGGAATGGACAGCTTGGTCACCGCCGCGGTCGCAAACCGTGACTGCGACGAGCTAAACTTTCTGCATGCCAGCTATGGCCAACGCACCCAGGCCAGAGAATTGGCAAGTTTCCAGGCCATGAGCGAGCACTACAAACCCCGGCGCAGCGAGGTCCTGAACTGGGATTGGTTTGAGAGGATCGGCGGATCGGCCCTGACCGATCAAGCCATGGAAGTTCCTGTTCATGGCCACAGCCAAGGGATTCCGATGACATATGTGCCCTTCCGCAACGCCAATTTGCTTTGCGCCGCAGTGGCCTGGGCTGAGGTCATCAAGGCCAGCTACATCTATATTGGGGCCGTGGAAGAAGACAGCAGCGGTTATCCCGACTGCCGGGAAGTGTTTTTCCGTGCCTTCCAGGAAACTATCACGGCCGGCACCCGGAACGACTGGGAAATCCGCTTGGCCACTCCCGTTTTGCACCTGAGAAAAACAGAGATAGTGAAACTGGGCAGGGAACTAAAAGCACCCTTTGAGCTTTCCTGGAGCTGCTATGTTGGCAATGAAACTGCCTGTGGCGAATGCGACAGCTGCCGGCTGCGCCGGAAAGCATTTGAACTGGCGGGGGTTGAAGATCCGATCCCATACCGCAACAAGAGATAAAGAAGACCTGCGATGAAAAAGAACATACTGATCATCCTGACCGGCGGAACGATATCCATGACCTCCAAAGGTTCGCTGGGCGTGGTTCCCAGCTCGGAACTGGCGGGGATATTACACGAATTTCCGCAATTGGAAAGCGTTGCCAATGTGGAGGTGCTCGATCATTTGAATCTCCCCAGTCCTTACATCACACCGGAGATGATGCTCGAACTGGCACAATTGATCGATCTGAAGATCATTGATTATGATGGAGTGGTGATCACTCATGGTACCGATACTTTGGAAGAATCTGCGTTTCTTTGTGATCTGGTCCTGACTACCCGCAAACCGGTGGTTTTCACAGCGGCCATGCGCAGCGGCAGTGACATCGGCTTGGACGGGCCACGCAACATCATCGGAGCGGTGAGGGTTGCCAGCCACCACGATTCTGCCGACAAGGGCGTATTGGTCGTGATGAACGATGAGATCCACACAGCCAGGGATGTCGTAAAATCCGATACCGGCAAGGTGGACGCCTTTCGCTCCATCGGATACGGGCCCTTGGGCAGCGTCGATCCGGATGCCATCGTATATCACCGTTCTGCTTTATACCGGGAAAACGTCTGGACCGACAAGCTCGACACCGCCGTTGACCTGATCAAGGCAGTGGCCGGCATGGATGGAAGATACATCCAAAGCTCCCTGGCAAACGGCGCCAAAGCCATAGTGATCGAAGCTTTCGGCAGAGGCAACGTGCCCCGAAGCCTCATTCCTGACATCCAGGACGCGCTGGCCAGGAATATTCTGGTGGTGATCAGTTCACGCACCTACACTGGCAGAGTGCTCTCAGAATATGGATACGAAGGCGGCGGAAAACATCTCTCCGATCTGGGCTGCATCCTGGCGGGTGATCTGAAAGGCGTCAAGGTTCGTCTCAAGCTGATGGCACTGTTCGGAAAATACCAGGATTCCGAGGTGGTGAGGCGTTTCTTTCTGCAGAGCAGGAACTAGAGGCAGGAGGATCGATGCGACAGGAAATTTGGAAAATAGCCATGCTGGGGCCCGCGCCTCCTTTTCGGGGCGGGATATCGCAATTCGCCCTGATGCTCGCCACAGAGTATCAAAGGCGGGGATACAATGTCAAAATGTTCAATTTTATCAGGCAATATCCCCAGATCCTTTTCCCGGGCGATTCCCAGACCACAGAGTTCAGTTCCCAGCCAGACCTGGACATCGAACCGGTGTTCACGCCCTATCTTTGCGGAACCTGGAATAGGGCCGTACAAGAGATCCGGAATTTTGAACCCGACGTCGTGATCGTTTCCTATTTTTTGCCCTGGTTCGCCCCCTCCTATGCCTGGATCTGCAAGCGCTTGCGGGGTATCAAGATCATCTGTCTGGCGCATAATGTTGATTTTCATGAAAAGTGGCCTGGGGCGGATGTCTTGACCAAAGCCTTTTTCAAGCATTGCAACAGGATCGTGGTCTTATCCGGGGCCAGCTTCAGAGACCTCCAGCGCAAAATGCCTGCGGCGGTCTCCTCCCGAGGCCTGCAGGCTTTTCATCCCATTTATGATTGTTATGGTGAAGTTGCGGCTTCTGACGGAAACAAACAGCCTGGAGACCCCACCCTGTTGTTTTTTGGCCTGATCAAGGAATACAAGGGGCTGGATGTCTTGCTCAAAGCAATGAAAAAGGCGGCCGGCAAGGTTTCCGGATTGAGGCTCATAGTTGCGGGCGAGGTCTACGGCAATCCAGCCCAATATCGGAAAATGATCCGGGAATTGGGGCTCGAAGACCGCGTGGAAGCGCATTTCCGTTACGTTACCGACCTGGAGATCGGAGGATTTTTCCGCAGCAGCCATGCTTGCGTACTGCCTTATAAAAGCGCCACGCAAAGCGGCGTTATCGCCACATCCTACAGTTTCAACGTGCCTGTGATCTGTTCAGACGTGGGCGGTTTGAGCGAGTATGTGCTGGCAAACGAAACTGGATTGTTGGTCCCTCCCAATGATCCTGATGCTTTGGCACGGGCGATCATTCGTTTCTTCAATGAGGGCTTGTTCCAGCCCATGAGCGCGAACATCCCGGCCTTCAAAGAACGCTATTCCTGGCAGACTCTGGCCGACATGATCCTGGAAGCCTGAATGCGCCTGCTTTTGATCACCTATTATTTTCCGCCCTGCGGCGGCGCTTCCGTGCAACGATGGTTGAAATGGCTGCCAGACCTTGTGCAAAGGGGGTTTGAGGTTACCGTTCTCACGACTCGGTCCGGGGATTATCCCTATCTGGATGATAGCCTGCTGGCAGAAATACCGCCTGAAGTCAAGGTCCTGCGCTCCCACGCACCCAGTTCCGGAAAGATCTGGAAATTGTTGATGGGCAGGAATAGCTCCCTTCCCCACGGAAACCTCGGTTCCATGAAAAACGCGGGGTTGAGGCACAAGATCATAGTCTGGCTCCGCTTGAACCTGGTCATACCGGATCTGCGCAAAGCATGGAACCCCAGTGCATACAAAACTGCGGTTGAGCATTTGCGCCACAACCCCACCGATATCGTGATCACAACCGGACCGCCCCACTCCACCCATTTGCTGGGCCTGAAACTCAAACAAAGGCACAAACTCAGATGGGTGGCGGATTGGCGGGATCCCTGGACCTCGATCTACTACCTGAAACTGAATCCGCCCTCAGCCCTGAGCATGCGCATCCACCGGCATCTGGAACGCAAAGTGGCCCTGGGTGCCGATCTGAATACCGTCGTCTCTGAGTACCTGGCAAAACAACTGCCAAGTGTTAACTCAAGTGTGGTCTACAACGGTTTTGATGCTCGCAAGTTTGATTCCTTGAGAGATCAGACCTTTGGCAATGAAAACGGGACCACCTTCAGGTTGAAGTATGTGGGAAACATCACGGAAGGCCAGGAAATTGGGCTCCTTATCCGGATGATAGCCGAAGCGCTGCAGGGTGAGAGGTATCAGCTGGTTTTCATTGGTACGCGCCTGAGTGATGAGCAGAGAGAATTGCTGCGGGATTTGATGCCCGGAAGCCATTTGGCCAGAGACTTCGTACCGCACCAGGAAGCCTTGGCGGAAATGGTCGATTCCGAAGTTTTACTGCTGTTGATCAACTATTATGAGGGCTCGGAAGGCATGCTAACCACCAAACTATTTGAATACCTGGCCTCAGGAACCAAGATCTTCTGCCTTGGCCCCAAAGGCGGGGAAGCGGAAAAGCTCATTCTTGGCTACGATGCAGGGGCATTCCTGGATGCGGAAGACACCAAAAACGGCCAGGATTACCTGAGAAAGCTGTTCAAGGCCTGGGAGCGGAAAGAGGATATCGAGAATCACAGGGATGTTTCTGCCTTAAGCTCACAGAATCAGGCACTTAAGCTGATCAAACAACTCGAGGGTATAAAAAGGGGTTGACAGAAACTGACCCCATTTATCTTTGTGACAAATGATTAAGAATATAAGAGGATAACCATGCCCCAACACAAGTCACCGCTAAAAAGAATGAAGACGGACGCCAAGCGCCAGGCCCGCAACAACTATGTCAAACACACTCTCCGGACTCTGGACAAGCAGATCAGAACCGACATGCCCGCTGAAGAGAAGAAGGCCATGTTGGATAGGATCTACTCCGAGCTGGATAAAGCCGCCAAGAAAGGTGTTATCCACAAACGCACAGCGTCCCGCCGCAAAGCCCGGGTGGCCGCTTTCATGAACAAAGAACAGGAAAAGGCCTGAGACAAGTTTTTCAGGCACCAGGATGGAGAGTTCAAAAGCTCCTGGCTGTCCGATTATAATCCTGCTTTCGCTTGCCTACTCACCCCATTGGCAAAATGAAGATTGCATATGAAACGTAAGCGCAGCCTGGTTGCACGGATCTTGCGTTTCATCCTGGGCCTGCATCTCTGGTTTTGGGCGATCATTGCCGCGCTTAGCCTCCTTTACAGCTTTGTGAACCCACCCGTGACGCCTCTGATGCTGCAAAGATACCTGGTCAGAGGCTATGACTGGCATAAACGCGAGTACATCAAGCTGGAGCATATCCCCCGCAGCACGGTCAACATGACCGTCACGATCGAGGACGGCAACTACTACAAGCATTTTGGGTTCGAATGGGAGATGATCAAGCAAGCCTGGCAGCGGAACCAGAAATCAGGCAAAATAAGGTTTGGGGCCAGCACCATCAGCAACCAGGTGGCTCGGACGATCTTTTTGACCACGGACAGAAATCTGCTGCGCAAATACCTGGAAGTTCAGGTGACCCTGATCATGGAACTGCTCATGAGCAAAGACCGCATGCTGGAACTCTATCTGAACTATGTCGAATGGGGCAAGGGAATTTACGGCATCCAAACCGCGTCTCTCCACTATTATGGAACCGGATGCCAAAACCTGGGCCGTGACCGATCAATGAAGCTGATCTCGATCCTCAGCAGTCCGATCAAACATTCTCCCCAAACCTACTATCAATCACGCTCAGCCAGGCAGCGCTACACCATGCTGCAGAGATACTATTAGTTCGTTTTCGCCGATGGAAGAGAAATTCCTCTACCATATCTGGGACGCCGGGCATCTGCTCACTCCGCTCAAAACTGTGAGCGGAAAAACCCTGCAAGTGAGTTACCAGGGCCAATACAACACCAACCGGGGCCCGGATTTCCGCAACGTGATCGTTTCCCTGGACGGTGAGATACTAAGGGGCGACGTGGAAATCCATATCAACAGCTACGATTGGAACGCCCACGAGCATCACGAGGATCCCCATTTCAACAATGTGATCCTGCATGTGGTAATGAATGCCGGCAAGCAGCAAATCACGATCAAGCAAAACGGGGAAACTGCCGAGATCCTGGAACTCAAGGACCAACTCAGCGAAGACATCCGCAAGCTGCTGGAATCTCCGCTTGTCCCCTCCGGCGAGGACCGGTCGACCTATTGCGAGCTCCTTTCAGCAATTGACAACGACCGGCTGCTGAGTATCCTTGCCAATTGGGGATTGCGCCGGTTTAAAAACAAAGTGCGCCGCTTCAACGCTTCGCTGCTGCTAAGCGATTTTGACCAGGTTTTTTATGAGGGCGTGATGGAGGCCCTGGGCTATGACAAAAACAAGCAAAACATGCTCAGCCTGGCCCAAACGGTCCACCTTAAAAGCATCCGCTCCTGGCAAGAGCAGGGCATGACGCCGCTGGAACTGGTCGCGATCTTCTGCTGCGCTTCCGGGCTCCTGGATAAAAGCCAAAATCGCCTGGAAGGGTCGCTGCTCGAACTTCTCCGGCAAACTTATGAGCGCCAAAAGTTCTACGCCAGAAAACTTGATCTGCCCTGGCAATTGTTCCGCATCCGTCCTGGTAACCATCCAATTTACCGCATCTTTGCCATGGGCAGCCTGATCGCCAGAACTTCTGAGCAAAGCTTTCTGAATTACTTTCTGGACCAATTTGAAACCGGCAGTTTCCAAGGCGGGAAATCCCGCTCCTCTTTTGCCAGGAGCTTTGCCCAAAGTACCTTGCCTGGAGCTGAAAAGCTGCCCAAACTCGGGCAGGGCCTGATCAGCAGCATCTTCGTCAATATTTTCCTGCCGATCAGTTACATGTATTATGACAAGCATGGCGATGCCGCTTCCCAGCAACGCGTGATGGCTGTGTATGCCGATTTCCCCGCCCTGCAGGAAAACCACATCACCCGCTTCATGGGCAGATACATGAGTGCCACGCACAGCAAGCTCGCTAACTCCAAGACGATATACCAGCAAGGCTTGATCGAGATCTTCCACCGTTTCTGCCATTATCACCTGTGTGCGGAGTGCGTGAATTCAATCACCGAGGAAGCGCCTCGCCCATGATCGAGCTTCGGTTCTGCCCGCGAAAAAAACTTGACGCCCTGGCCGGCATTTCTAGCGTGAATTTTATTCTTCCTATTCCAAGAAAACTGCCCTTGAAGCGACTTTGGTGTTCAAGCTGCCAATGACCTGCATACTGTTAAAAGGAACTATATGAAAATTAAGCATCTAATTCTGGCGATCCTGATCGGGTCCTTGTTTGTGGCTTCCTGCAAGAACAACGACAAGAGCAAGTTTCCGGACGCTCGCAACAGGGTCACCCAATTCGCTCCCATAGGTTCGTTCAAGTCGATGTTTCTCGCCCTTGACGGCCTGGGCAAAACACAAGAAAGTTTCTCGATAGGCATGATCGCCCCTTCCGCCCAGGATACGCTGCACAACGCTTTTGCCTGGGGCGTTCTGACCACGGACCTCCAATTGGCTGTGTTAAACCGGAATGGCCGTCAATTGGACGCGCTGCTGGCCCAGATCATTGGCTTGGGGCCCAAACTGGGTCTGGAGGACATCTCAGCAAAGCTCAGAGACAGTGTCAAACCGATGCTGGACTCAGAAGACTGGCCGATCCTGGAAAACACTCTGTACAACATGCAGTACTCCGTGGAGCAGACTTTGTTCGACAAAGAACGTTATGAAATGTACACTGTCATGTCCCTGGGAAGCTGGACAGAAGCCACAAACCAATTTGCCCGGAGAATGGGGGATGCTCGCAACGCAGACAGCTCCAGATTGCTTCTGCATCCGGAAACCTGGCAAAGCCTGTTGGATAACTTTCGTCTGATCAGTGACAAGCAATACACTGCGTCACCCGCTTTCCAAACAGCCCTTAAAGAGCTCAAGTCATTGGTGAAATTGATGGAAAAGCCTCCCGAGGAATTTCTGACCGGGGAAGAAATAGGCTCGATCATCAGCTCAACGTCAGCCATCAAAGCTGCCTTCGTCAAAGCCAAACCATAGAATTGGGGTATACATGAAGATTTTTTTTCTTGCCATTTTGCTCTCCCTCCTATCGCTCTCCTTGGGCGGGCAGGAAGCGCAGGCTGAGAAGTTCTCTGCAGAAGACCATCCCTGGGATGACGGCACGGCTGTCCTGCTCAAGTGGGACCTGGGCGGCCAGCGTGATTCCCTCAGCCTGCAGAAAGCGGATTCCCTGGGAGTCTACCAGGAGTTCTACAACGAGTTTGACCTCAGCCTGCAGTCGAACGAATTTGCCGTTGTCGGCCAATACAAGGATTCCAGCCTCAGTCCCGACACAGCCTATAAATACAGGTTGGTGGCCTATAGCCGGGACCGGGCCGACAGCGTGAGTTTCCTGGCCGAAACTGTCACCCGCCAGCAATGGTTCGCCATGGAAAAGCTATCCATGCTCATCCTGCTGACGCTCATCTGCGCGGCCATTCTCTACTATATTTTCTCTGCAAGGCGCGGTAAAGAGCTATTCATAAGGCGCATCGGTGGTTTGGACAGCATGGATGAGGCGGTCGGCCGGGCCACGGAAAAGGGCAAGCCGATCCTCTTTGTTCCCGGCATCAGCGATCTGGGCGACATTCAGACCATCGCGGCGCTGAACATTTTGAACCACCTGGCCGTCAAATCAGCGGAATACGGAGCGGAACTTCTCGTGCCCTGCCGCTTTTCCATGGTGCTCTCCGCTGCCCGGGAAACGGTCAAGGAAGCCTTCATGAAAGCCGGCCGGCCCGACGCCTATCGCGAGGAAAACATCTTTTACGTCACCGACGACCAATTCGGATTTGTCGCCGGTGTGGACGGAATCATGCTGCGGGAGCAGCCGGCGGCCAATTTCTTCCTGGGTGCCTTCTGGGCTGAATCCCTGATCCTGACGGAAACGGGTTTCGGCACAGGCGCGATCCAGACCGCGGGAACCGGGCAGCCCCACCAGATCCCCTTTTTCGTGGTTTCCTGCGATTACACCCTGATCGGCGAGGAGCTGTATGCAGCCTCGGCTTACCTTTCGCGCGATCCGCAACAGCTTGGAAGCCTCAAAGGCCACGACTTCGGCAAGCTGATGGTCATCGTTCTGGTCTTGGTGGGCATCGTGATGGAGATCGCCGGCTGGGGCTGGTTTAAAGAATTTCTGGCGGGAGGAAACGGATAATGAAAAAGAATGTACCCCTGATCCTGGCTTTCATCTCCGGCATGCTGATCCTCGTGGCCGGCTTCATTCCCCATTATCCGTTTGCCATGCTGGAAGAAACTCTCACCAATTGGTTCATGATCATCTCCAGCTTCGCCATCCTGCTTGGCCAAAGCAGCCTGATCCAGGCAAACGTCACCCGTGTGGCGCGCCGCAGCCCCAATTGGCAATATCACCTCGCCGGCCTGATCAGTTTCGGCCTGATGGTGGCCTTCGGTTTGCTGTGGGGAATGGAGCACACGCCTGGAATATTTGGCCATGGAGAGGCCGTGGTCCGCAATCTGGGTATCAAACCCTTCGATTACGTTTTTGAATACGCCTACATGCCCCTGTCCGCGACCATGTTTGCCCTGCTGGCTTTCTATATCGCCTCCGCGGCTTACAGGGCCTTCATCATCCGCAGCTTCGAATCCAATCTGCTGATGATCACAGCCGTGATCGTCATGCTGGGCAGAACAAGCTTCGCCACCCTGCTCACTAGTTGGATACCCCAGAGTTGGAGCTTCCTGCGCCTGCCCGAGATTACGGATTTCATCATGCAGTATCCCAATACCGCGGCCCAGAGGGCGATCCTGATCAGTGCCTCGCTGGGCATTGTCGGAGCTTCCTTGAGGATCATCCTGGGAATCGAAAGGTCCTACCTGGGAGGTGGCAAATGAGCAAGCTGGACAGAACCCAGATCGAACGCCGGATCGTCTTCCTGGTGCTGGTCATAGCTGTGGCCTTGCCGCTGATTTTTCCCCTTGGCATGAAAACCTATGGAACCCCCCTCACCAAAAAAGCCTACGACCTGGTGGAAAACACACCCCCCAAGTCGGTGGTGATCATTTCCTTCGATTATGACCCCTCCACAGTTACGGAACTGCAGCCCATGGCCCTGGCCGTGATCGAGCATGCCTGGAAAAAGGAGCACAGGGTGATCGCCACGGCAATGTGGCCCCAGGGCTCAAAAATGGCGGACCTGGCCTTTGCTGAAGTGCAGAAGAAATTCAACAATGAGAAGGTCTATGGGCTGGATTACGTTAACCTCGGCTACAAGGTCGGCGGGATGGTCGTGATCCAGGGCATGGGCCGTAATTTCAAGACTGTTTTTCCCAAAGACACCTCCGGCCTGGACTATGAGGACATCGAACTCCTCAGGCCGGTCAAATCCCTGCGGGACATCAAATACGTGGTTTCCCTCTCCGCCGGGGACCCCGGCCTCAGAGACTGGATCATGACGGCCAAGGGCAAGTACGACGTTCCCGTGGCCGGCGGCACCACAGCCGTCAGCGCTCCGGGTTTCCTGCCCTACGTGAATGACCAAAACCAACTCTACGGATTGATGGGAGGAATGAAGGCCGCGGCCGAGTATGAACTGCTGCTGGGCTATGAAGGCTCTGCCAGCCTGAACATGAATCCCCAGTCAGTGGCCCACATCCTGATCCTGATCCTCATCGCCATCGGCAATGTCAAGGCCTGGCGCAAAAGAAAAGCCGACGCCAAGCAAGGGGAGGTGAAAAATGGCTGACCTGATGACGGTCCTCGGTATCTGGCTGGGTGCTTTCTTCACCCTCAGCATCTTCAGTTTCCTGTATAAGGACAATCCTTTCTACAAACTGTCAGAGCAGATCTTCGTCGGCCTCTCCGCGGGTTATTGGCTGATCTACACGATCTACAATATCCTGGTGCCCAACCTGTTCAACCTGCTGCTCACCGATTTTGCCAACAACTGGCTGCTGCTCATACCCTTTGCCCTCGGCCTGATGATGCTGTTGCGCATGATCCCCTCCCTGCAATGGGTAAGCCGCTATCCGATCGCCATCATGGTGGGAACGACGGCCGCGATCTATATGCTGCTGAGTTTCAAGGCCGATTTCCTCAGCCAGATCGCCGCCACCATGATCAATCCCTTCAAATTCACTTCCGCGGTGGATGTCGTGGGTACCATCCTGCTGATCATCGGGACCCTTTGCGGGGTTTATTTCTTCTATTTCAGCAGGAAGAAAGAAGGCGTCTTTGCCGTTCCCTCCAAGATCGGAATCTGGTTTTTGATGGTCAGCTTCGGCGCTTCCTTCGGCTACACCGTCATGGCCCGTATATCCCTGCTCATCGGAAGGTTGGATTTCTTGTTGCGGGATTGGCTGCATATCATCCGATAAACCTCAAAGGAGTTTGTTATGTTACAATTGCATCAGCGCTTCATGCAGGTGGCAAAGAAAAGGCCGGGACATATCGCGGTCCATGACAAAGCCACCGACAAAGACTACACCTATGGCAGATTGCTGATCGCCTCGCTGATCCTCAAAGAACACATTGGCAAGATCAAGGGAAAATACGTGGGAATCCTTCTTCCCACCTCGACCGGATGCATGCTGGGCATCATCGGGAGCCTGATGAACGGCAAGATCCCCGTGATGATCAACTATTCCACGGGCGCGATCGAAAACTGCCGCTACGCCAGGGAAAAATGCGGATTCAAGACGATCATCACCAGCAAGAAACTGCTCGATAAGCTGAATCTCCCGGCAATTGACCACATGATCTTTGTCGAGGATATCCTCGCCAAGGTCACCATTGTGGCCAAACTCAAGGCCGCCGCGATCTCCAAGCTTCCCTTTGCCGTCCTCAAAGGAATGGTCCACAGCGGCAGCGAAAACGAGATCAGCGTGATCCTCTTCACCAGCGGCAGCGAAAAGGAGCCCAAGGCCGTGCAGCTTTCCCACCGCAACATCCTGCACAACGTGGATGCCGTGCCCCAATTGGTCAGGCTGGACCACACCGACGTTTTCATGGCCATGCTGCCCCTGTTCCACGTCTTTGGCCTCACCACCAATTTCTGGCTCCCCCTGCTATTGGGCTCGACCATGGTCACGCACCCCAACCCGCTTGAGTATAAAACGATCAGCGAATTGGTGCGCCAATACAAGGTGACTTTCATGACAGCCACGCCCTCATTTTTCTACGGTTACTTGCAAAAATCCGAACCGGGAGATTTCGCCAGCATCCGTTTAGCCATAGCCGGAGCGGACAAGCTTCCCAACAAGGTATATGAGGGATTCATCAGGAAACACGGGATCACGGTGTTTGAGGGCTACGGCACGACCGAGACCTCGCCGGTCATATCCACGACCTATCCTGGGGTACACAAACTCGGCAGCGTCGGCCCACCCCTGCCCGGAGTCCAGGTCCGCATCCAGGACATCAATACCGATAAGGTTCTGGGACCCAATCAGGAAGGAAAGGTCCTCGTCAAAGGCGACATGGTCATGGAAGGATACCTGGGCGATATTGAAGAGACCTCACTCCGCATCCACAATGGCTGGTACGACACCGGCGATATCGGCCTGATCGATGACGACGGCTATCTTTGGCATAAGGGCAGGCTCAAACGTTTCGTGAAAGTGGGCGGGGAAATGGTTTCCCTGGTCAGGGTGGAGGAAGTGCTCAGCCGCCTGCTGCCCGAGGATGTGATCTGCTGCGTGGTCGACGTTCCCAATCCAACCAAGGGCGCGGATGTCGTGGCCGCGGTCGCCAATGGCAATTTCGACATGCACAAGGTGCTCAAACAACTCAAGAAGGAATTGCCGTCCATTGCCGTGCCGCGCCAGTTCTACGTGATCGAGGACATCCCGATGATGGCCAGCGGCAAAGTCAATTTCCGCGCCGTGGAAAAGATCTGCCGCGAACGCAATACAAATGGAGATAAGGATTAGAGACTCTTTAGATCTTGGCGATCTGGTTGCAAATTCCGCTTGGCTACAAGAATTGATGGGCAGGATCAGGGCGGTCGCGGCGCAGATCAATCTGCGCGGCTGGTGCGAAGCCAACGCTGGCAACATCTCCGTCAACGTCAGCCCTGAACTGAACTCAATCATTGGCGACACCGCACAGTGGTTCATCGTTTCCCGCACGGGCAGCCGTTATCGCGATTTGGCCGTCGATCCGCTTTGCAACCTGGTCTTGATCTCGATCCAAAACGGCCTGGAACACATCCATCCCCAAGGGGGAAAACCCACATCCGAATGGCTCTGCCACCTCTCTCTGCAGCAGCATTTCCTCTCAGAGAACCGGGACGACAGGGTCGTCCTGCATTCCCATCCCGCCAGCGTGATCGTGCTTGGCGGTTTGGAACTCTATCAAAACGAGGGCCTGCTCAATCAGGCGCTGGATGATGCCCTGCCGGAACTTCACCTGTATTTGCCTCAGGGAGTGGCCACAACCCCGACATCCCCACCCGGCTCAAAAGAATTAGCCGAATGCAGCCTACGGGCTATCGGCTCCCGCAAGGTTCTGGTCTGGCAGGGCCACGGGATCGTCAGCACCGGCCTGGATCCAGACGAGGCCCT
Organism: Candidatus Syntrophosphaera sp.; assembly: GCA_019429425.1. Lineage (NCBI taxonomy): Bacteria > Pseudomonadati > Candidatus Cloacimonadota > Cloacimonadia (SeqCode) > Cloacimonadales (SeqCode) > Cloacimonadaceae (SeqCode) > Candidatus Syntrophosphaera > Candidatus Syntrophosphaera sp. The sequence continues at coordinate 38,535 of JAHYIU010000006.1, read as the reverse complement.
GGACTTTATGGAGGTCGCGGAAAAAGCCGCCCAGGTCCTGCTCCGCAAATTTAGCTTGACGAAATAAGCGCGGCAGGATATTTATGTCCTTACCTTTATAGGAGGTGTGAGATGCGCAAGCTAATATTTATTTTGCTTTGGCTGGCTTTGGCAGCCGTAATATATGGACAGCTCACTTTCACCAACGAGCTGCTCTCAGCGGCCCAGAAAGGTGGGGCGGAAGCGCAGTTCCAACTGGGGATCTGCTATCAGGACGGGCTGGGAGTTCAACAGGATATGATGATAGCCTATCAATGGTACGGCCTCGCAGCCGAGCAAGGCCATCCCGGTGCCCAGAACAACCTGGGCTATTGCTATTTCAATGGCGAGGGCGTGGCGCAGGACAAGAAAGAAGCCGTCAAATGGTACCGCCAGGCCGCTAACAAGGGTCTTGCCGCCGCCCAATTCAGCCTGGGAATGTGTTATGAAACCGGCGAGGGCATAGTCAAAAACAAAAAGGAAGCCCTGAAGTGGTATGAAATGGCCGCTGACCAGGGCCATGCCCGGGCCCAATATTTTCTGGGCAGGCTCTATTGTAACGGCGGTGGAGTGGATCAAGACAAATTTGAGGCCATAAAATGGTTCCGCCTGGCTGCAGCCCAGAATGAGATCGAGGCCATAAACGACCTGGCCTATTGCTATAAATATGGCGAAGGGACCGCTCCGGACCCAAAAGAGGCTGTGCGCTGGTACCGCCGCGGGGCGGAACTGGGTGACGCCCACTCCCAATACAATCTCGGGCTCGCCTACGCCAGCGGCGAGGGTATGAACCAAAACAAATCCGAAGCCCTGAGCTGGTATCTTTCAGCCGCCGAAAAGAACCATCCCGCAGCCCACTACAGCCTCGGCCTGGCCCATCTGAACGGAGAGGGAACCGCCAAAAACGCCACTGAAGCCGAAAAATGGCTGCTTTCCTCTGCCAACCTGAATTTCGCCGAAGCCCAGTATGCCCTGGGCAAAGAGTATTACACTGGCGCCAACCTTGCCAAAAACCACGCCGAAGCCGCAAAGTGGTTCCTGCGGGCCGCCGACCAAGGCCACTCCACCGCCCAATACGAGATCGGGCTTAGCTACGCCTTTGGCGACGGCGTTCCGGAAAACGCCTATGAAGCCTTCTTCTGGCTTTCCCTGGCTGCCGCGAAAGGTGAAGAGGATGCCGTCAGCGCACGTGATCTGCTCGCCTCGGAGTTTTCCGCCAAGGACATCGACAACATCCTCGAGCGGATCGAGGTCTGGTTCGGCGATCATTACACCGAATGAGTCATCAGCCTTGAACAGGCTCAGTACCTGATTTTCCAGTATCTTTACCCAGCTCCTTTGGCCCCCGGAACCAAGATTCCGGGGGTTCTTCTTATCACCCGCTTCCCTATGCGCATTGTTCCAGGCGGATACGTCAGACTGGTAAAGTACATTGTCCGCAAAACCAAGCCGGTTCTCTGAAATTCTTTCTCATTCGCCGTTCCCGCCCTATCCGGCCCCAGGATCACATCTCATTCCCAGGCTACATTCGCCCAACACATCCCCAATGTTGTTCGGGATGTGTACGCTGAGCATCCAATCGGGATGAGAAGAGAGGAAGAGGGCGAGATGGGCTAAAAGGCTGTGATATATGGATGTTGTGCTGTGTGTGGATTTATTTCGCCAAGATCAGGCCCAAAATTGTAAGATTCTGCTTGACAGAATATTGCAGAAGATTTTATTTAGGATAGACAGAGGTTTAATGCGCTTTCATTATGCGCATTGAAGATATTAGACAAGGATTTGTATATGTTTATGGCCCGATTGGATGCCCGGCATCCGGAACTTTTTTGGTTTTTACAAACGTCGTTCTATGATGGAACTGCCAAAAGCAGTCAACCTCAAGGTTCAATACCGCAATCAAAACAAGCAAAATCAACATAAGGAGATACTTATGAAAAGGACAGTTCTGTTTATCGTGTTCCTGGCCATGATGCTGGGAATGAGTTTCACCGCCCAGGCGGCCACATTCATTATTGGGGACGGCACTTCGACCCAAAGTTACATCCCCTTCTACGGGTATTATGATTACAGCTGGAGCAAGGTTATCTACACCGCCGCTGAAATGGCCGCGGCTGGCATGACTGCCGGGGATATCAACGGCATCGGCTATTACGTCGGCAACACTCCTGTCAACTACGTCAGTGTGGACCAACGCGTCTACATGCGCCACACAACTGCCGTGGAGTATGCCTCAACAGACAACACCTACCCCGACAACACTGCGTTTGGGCAGGTATTTCAAGGTGACTATACCTGGAACGGTGAAGGATGGCATAATGTCATATTCAGCAGCGCGTTCAATTGGAACGGCACCGACGGAGTCGAGATCCTTTGGGAAAACTGGGACGGCGTCTGGGCCAGCGGACCTAACTTCCGCTACACATCGACAACCCCAGTCTACAAGGCCGTATACAAATACGCAGACGTCACTTTCCCCGTCACTGCCGGCACCCTGACATATAATCGCGCCAATATCGCCTTCATCACTCCTTCGACTGATCCGATCTTCAGCATTGCGCCCCTCAGTTGGGATTTCGGGCAGGTTGAATTGGGCCTGGCAGCCACCAAGGAATTCACCATCACCAACAACGGCGGTGGCAGCCTCGACCTTACCAGTGTGACCATAGCTGGGGATTATTACAGCATAACCATCCCGCCAACTGACATGAATTTGGCGGAATACGAATCCACAAGTTTCACTGTCGAATTTGCCCCAACAATAGTTGGAACCCATTTGGGCACGGTCACAATCGTACATAACCTGGGTACAGCAACTGTTGACCTGACTGGCGAAGGCTATGTCCGTCCACCCGGATCTACCTGTGGCAATCCTTATCCGATAACTCTGCCCCTGGTTGACTTTGTGGATGACACAGCTCTTTATGGCGATGACTACAGCAGCACTTGGATCACACCAAGCTCCTCATACCTAAATGGAGATGATATGGTGCTGCAGTTCACTCTGACCGAAGCCAGCACCTTGAGCGGAGACCTCACCGCCCTAACCGGAAGCTGGATCGGTATGTTTATCCTGGATAGCTGCCCCGATCCTGACACTCCCGCCCCTGTGCTCAGAAGCGCTACAACCTCAAGCACAAGTTTGACGATGACCCCCGTCGATCTTGCCGCGGGATCATATTTCGTGATCCTTTCCACCTGGCCCTCTCCGCAGTCCTTCCAGTTCAGCCTGAACTTGAGCGCGGTGCCTCTGCCAACTGATCCAGAATTCAGCATCACGCCCACCAGCAAGGATTTTGGCATTGTGTTTGTGGGATCAACCGCTTCTCAAACATTCACTGTGACAAATACGGGGCAAGGAGCTTTGGGAATCACATCCATTGATCTCACTGCCGGTGACACTGGATACTTCTCCATTCTCAACAACACCTATACCGCGCCCCTGGGATTTAATGAAAGCTTCACCTTTGACGTCCAATTTGCTCCCACAATGATTGGCGATTTCGCAGTTACCTTGACTGTAACGGACGACCTGGCCAAGGTGGCTCATGACGTCCCCATCACGGGAACTGGCTACGATGCCACAGTTTACCCGCCTTATGCAGTTGATTTTGCAATTTGGCCTGTACCGGACTGGACGCAACTCAGCTTCTTTTACGGTGATCCCCCAGCCACCGGAACCCAATGGTTTCAGGATGACTGGTTGAACGTAACAGATCCCCTCAATAAAGCCGCCAAGATCAACATCTACGGAACCACGCGCCACGGCTGGCTGATCACTCCTCCCATCGATTTCGGCACCAGAGGCGATTTTGAACTCGTGTTTGACGCTGGCCTGGTTGCTTGGAATCAAACCACGCCTCCCACAGGCACCCAGGACGACGACAGGTTCATCGTGTTCATCAGTGACGATCCCATGATGGCCGATGCCGTTATCCTGAGGGAATGGAACAACACCGGCTCTGCCTGGGTGTTCAATGAAATCCCCGCTACAGGCGCGACCTTCACCATCCCGATCAATGGCGTGACTGGCATCAAATACCTCGCCTTCTATGGAGAATCGACTGTCAGCAATGGCGATAACGACCTGATGATTGACAATGTCTATATCGCCGCAGCCCAGGAACCTCCCACACCCGTGGAACTGAGCAGCTTCACGGCGACTCTGACGGCCCAGAACTATGTCCAGATTTCCTGGACGAGCCAGTCCGAAAGCCAGATGGTGGGCTATCGCGTGTATCGCGGCACCAGTAACGACCAAGCCGTTTCCAGCCTGATCAGCAATTCTCTGATCCCGGCAACCAACACCAGCACGACGCAAACCTACAGTGTGGTCGATGCCGAAGTCGAGATCGGAAATACCTACTACTACTGGCTGGAATCGGTCGACTACCAGAACAGCGATTTCCACGGCCCCGTCAGCGTGATCGTGGAAGGCAACGTGCCGCCGGTCCTGCCTAATGTCACATCGATGAAGAATGCCTATCCCAACCCCTTCAGGGCCAACACTGTCATCGAGGTCGCGCTCAAAGCCGGCGAGACCGGAACCGTGACCATCTATAACGTCGCCGGCCAGGTGGTGAGAAGCTATTCCGTCACGGAAGGCTATCACAACCTTAACTGGAACGGAAGAGATGCCAATGGCCAGGCCTGCGGAAGCGGGATCTACTTCTACAAACTGAGCACTCCATCTGTCAGCCAGACCCGGAAGATGATGCTCGTCAAGTGATCATAACCCGGGCCTCTAAGAGGTCCCGGACAATAAATGAACCCCGGAGTTTCTGCTCCGGGGTTTTTCTTGTTCCTTGAAAACCGATGCGTATCTGGATGGGTGTTTGTTCAGCCGCCGCTGATCAGGTGATAGACGCTTACATCCGCTCCGGAAGGGACTTCAGCCGTTTCCCAATCCTCTTTTTTGACCAGCCGGCCATCGATCTTGATCACCAGCATGGGAAAAGTGTAGTTCATTTTGGCCAGGACGCGGCGCACCGTCATGCCCTCCTCCCATTCCAGATCGTGTCCGTTGACCTTGATGCTGGGCATGGTCAGTCCTTTTGCCCCAAAAGCAGTTCCAGACAGAGATTTGCCTGCATGTTGGCCACCACCGCCACGCGGGCCGAGACCGGGCTGACACCCTCCTGCAGTTCGCTGACTCCATCGCCCACAATGAATAGAGTCCCCAGCCGCTCGGTGTGGATCAGCTCGTTTTTGCCCACTCCCGCGAGACCCGAAGCGGCGATTATATAGCGCTCCGGATACAGGCTCTGCCAGGTTTCGATCAGCATCTCCTTTTGACCGGCATCGTCAAAAGCCTCGATCAGGATGTCCGCCTTGCCAAAGACGCTCTCCAGATTGACCGGGGTGATCCGCACATTATATACGGAAACTTTGGTATAGGGGCTGATGCGGCGCAGAGTGTCCTGCAGCGCGGATACCTTGGGCAATCCCACCTGATTGAGGAAAAACTGCTGGCGATTGAGATTCGCGGCGGAAACCGAGTCGTGGTCAGCGATGATCAGGTTCCCGATCCCAGCCCGGGTCAGGGCCAGGGCCGCGTTTGAACCCAATCCGCCCGCCCCGGCGATGCCGACTGTCGCCTGGCGCCATTTTTCAAGTTGGGCAGGGTCATGCCCGGAAAAGAACTCAGTGTAAAGCTTGTCCATGCGTCATCTCTTGATCTGAATGGAGATGTCCCCTCGAGAGTCAATGCCCTTCAGGTTGTCCACAAAGGCCAGGACACAGTCCCGCAATAGATTTTGGACAAAGGGGACGATCGTGGCCTGTTTTCCGCCCACTTCCAGAACAAGGGAGTTTTGCCCGTCCAGCACGCAATCATCGCGGGTGGCCCTGCCTTGCACAATGTCCGCCGCCAGCTGCCAGCAGGATCTGCCGCAGGCGCTGCAGCAAGCGGGATCGCTCTGGGGCAGGATGGCAAAACTCTTTTGCAGTATAGCCTCAAGCAATTGCGGAGCTGACCTTTGCAGGCAGAACACCGGCAGGCCCCGATAGGAATCCATCTGGTCAGAAATCCTGCCACTAAGGGCAAAGACTGTATCATCGATCAGTTCATCCACCTGCTCAGTGGTGTCCGCGCAAATGATCTTGGGCACTGCAGCGCTCTTCAAGCCTTCGATGACCAGCCAATCGGCCTGAAGCAAGGCCAGCATGTTTGTCAGTTCTGGCGCCGGGGTCAGGATCAGGGCGGCATCATGTAATCCGCGGGCAAAAACCTGCGTTGCTCCGGCCCTGGCATGCTTCCAGGAGTTGGAACCCTCGCTGTCCGCGTGATAGTTTTCATTGTGAATGTCCTTGATCGAGGCAACCTTGAATCCCTGGCCGGACAATGCCGAGATCAGCTGCGTGGCCAGGGTGGTCTTGCCGGTGTGGTGATAGCCTATGATCCCCAGCGCTTTCATGTCTGCTCCACCAGCACCACGCAATAGCAGGAGATCCCCTCCCCATTGCCGGAAACGCCCAAACCTTCCTCGGTGGTGGCTTTCACGGAGATGAGGCCAACCGGGCACTTAAGATCTTCGGCCAGATTGGCGCGCATTTGCCCAATGAAGGGCTGCAATTTCGGCGCTGAGGCGCAGACCGTGCAATCCAGGTTATTCAGCTTGAATTGCCTGGCCGCAATAAGCGAAAAAGCCCTGCGGAGCAGGAACCGGCTGTCTATATCCTTATAGGCTGGGTCGTTGTCGGGAAAGTGGCTGCCAATGTCGCCCAATGAGAGCGCTCCGAGCAGGGCGTCGATCACGCTGTGAATCAGCACATCGGCATCTGAATGGCCCTCAAGACCCCGTTCATAGGGGATCTCCACCCCTCCCAGGACCAACTTCCGGTCCGGGACCAGGCGGTGGACATCGTAACCTAAACCTATGCGCAACATAGGCTAATCCACCGTTATCGACTTGGACACGTTTTTGGGAACGTCGGGATGGACGCCGTGGTCGAGCATGTTCAGCTTATCCAGCTTCTTCATCTTGCGGATGCTCATCCGCAGGGCCAATAGCTGCAAGGCGACCGTTGCGGAAAAACAGGTGAGCAGGCTGTCCCCGGTCTTGGGCAGCATCACATAGCCCCAGCCATAGTATTCTCCCTCGCGGGGATTGGCGCTGGCGTTCTTCAGCAGCTTGTCGTCCTCTTCGGCGATCACATAGGTATTGGCGCCGCGGATCTTGTGGGTGTTGATCTGGGATATGGTGAGGTTCACGTCCCTCTGGTCCGGGCCCGTCACATATATGAGGGGATAATTCCTGTATAGGGAGGAGAAGAAATCGTGCTCCTCAACCGTTTCGCGGAAGAGTCGGTCGGCTTCGGGAGAAAGGTTGAAAGGCCTGACCCGGGTGAAGATGTAGTCCACCATGGCTTTATAGATGTCCCGGGTTTCCCACCGGGAGATGTCGCGATTTTGGGATTCGGTATCGATGCGGTTGATCTGGTTCCCAAAGGCGCGCACAAAGCTGCGCACATGCTTGATCCCAAAGACCGTGTTCTTGCCCAGGATAGTGTTCGGCCCGTGCTTGAATTCGGAGGCCTCGCGTCCTTCAGCGTGGTTGAGCACGGTTTCGCGGATCTTGAGGGCTCCCTCCATCGCCACGCCGCTGATCTTGGTGGCCAGGATATGCAGCGAAGGCTCCATGTAGATCTTGGCGGCGATGGAATCAATCTCGTCCGCGTTGTTTTCCAGAGTTTCCCTGATCAGTGAAGGAATATTGGCAAGGGTTTGCTCACGCTGCTCCAGGATCTCCAGTTTTTTTCGCACGAGATCCGCATCTTCCCCGTCAGCCAGTTCCTGAAGCTTCATGCGGGCTGTGCGGATGGCCAGATAGTAGAAGAGGGTGATCTGGTTCATGAAGCTCTTGGTTGCGGGAACGGCGATCTCCGGCCCGCAGAGGATCTGGATCGCCAGGTCGCCTTTTTCCTGGCCCAGCGTGGAATTGAGGTTGTTGACCAATACCACTTTGCTGACGTTCACGTTGCTGCTTTCAATGTCATTGAAGATATCGATCAAGTCTTTGGTCTCGCCGGATTGGGAAACACCGATGATGAGGTCGTTGTCCTTGATGCAGTGTGAATATTCGCCCCGGAAATCTCCCGGCAGGATGGGAATGATCTCCACACCGGCGATCTCGTTGAAGAACAGGGCGCCGATCTTGGTGGCGTGAAAACTGGTCCCGCAGGCAATGGAATAGGCCACGCGGTTGTTCTGCAGGGTGTTTTTAACCTGAGAGAGAAAAGCTTGGACGCTGATCTCAAAATCTTCCACACTGTGGGCTTCGGAGAGGGAATCGAAAGCTTTGGCCAGCAAAAGCCTGCGGACGTCGAACTCTTTTCCCAGCAGGTCGATGAAGATGTTTTTCTCGGTCGAGAAGAAATATTTCTTCTCAAAATCTTCCTGGACGGCAACGTCGAAGATCTCCCGATACGACTTTTTGGCATTGATGAAGAACTGGGAAAACTCCTCGGAATCGATCAGAGCGTCAAACAGGGCCTGTTTGGGGACAAAATCCTCAGTTTCCAGAATCCGGGCCATCTTCTGGCAGAGCAGATCTCGCATCTGTTCCTGCTCGATCAGGTCAAGCATGCGTTTGCCGGTATTGGAGCCACCCTGGAAAAGCTTGATCAGTTTGCCGGTCGATTCCACCTGGGCATAGATCTCCTGCTCCATGAAGTATTCAAACTCCGGAAGCAGTTCCACATCCTCGGCCCGCAGCTTGGAAAACACCGGTTTGGTGTCGATCCTGTCACCTTTGTCATAGATTTCCGGAGGCTGGTTCAAACGCTTGAACCGCAGATTCTTCTGGGCAAAGATCTGGTAGTGGCTGGAATCGTATTCAATGAATTCACCTTCCCGCAGATTAACCAGCAGCTTGGTAAAACGCAAAACCGCCGTGAGGTCCGATGAAGCCAGCGCGAAAGGTTCCCCGTCCAGTTCGCCCACTCCGAAATAGAGGCTGCTCCCGGCTTTGATCGCCCACATGGTCTGGGTGGCTGGATCGACGATCACGGCCGCGTAGGAGCCGATGGTCTGATCGGCCGTATTGATGATGGCGCGCCGCATACAGGCTTTGCGTTCCTCTGTTTCCTGAGGGTTGCCGGCCTTGTCCATTTCAACGTCGAAATAGTGCTCGACCGTGTGCACGAGCATCTCGCCGTCGTTGTCGGAAAGCACTGTGTGTCCTTCTTTGGTAAGGAAAACCTTGAGCTCGCGGGTGTTGGTGATATTGCCGTTATGAGCGCCGTAGATATGGCGCTTGCATTTCACTTCGTGGGGTTGGGCGTTGGCCTTGTTCACAAAGCCGAAAGTGGCCCAGCGCACCTGCCCGCAGAAGAGTTTCCCGCTCTGTTTCTCGATCCCCAGGGTCTTGACCAGAGTGCTTGGCGCTCCCACATCCTTGAGCAGGACGATGTTCTGATCTTCTCCCTGGAATGCGGCCCCCGTGGAATCATAGCCCCTGTATTCAAGGGCCTTGAGCAGGCGGGAAGCGTATTGGCCCATATTGACCGAAACCTTGGGCAGGGCGAGTCCCAATACGCCGCATCCGATCCCCGGAACAGGCAGAAACAAGCGCAAGCCGTTCACGCGGTCGGCCAGTTTCCTCAGCCAACCATTGTATCCATCCAAAAATCCGCGCATATTGGCAAAGTCCTTTACACCAAAGCGTTGTCGATGATCTGCCGGGCGAAGAACAGGTCCAGCTCGTCGGTGATCTTGAGATTCAGGTCGGAACAGAACTGATAGCGGACCTTGCCGCCGTAATGCTCCACCAGCGCCGCATCATCCGTGCTGACGTAGCCTTCCTGATAGGCCTTGTCGTAGGCGGCCATGATCAGCTCATGGGAAAAGACCTGGGGCGTGAAAGCCTGGACCAGATTGTGCCGGGGGATCGTTTCCGCGATCCAGTCCGCCTCGATGCGCTTGATCGTGTTTTTCAGCCTGGCCACCGGTACCACGGCCTTCTCTTTTTTCACGATCTCATACAGCTCGCCCAAAAGGTCTTCCGTGATGAATGGCCGCACCGCGTCGTGGATGAACACATACTGCACCGAGGGCGGGCAGTTCTGCAGGGCCCCGAAAATGCTGTCCTGCCTCTCGATCCCGCCCGGCATTACCAGCCAGGGTTTGGCGCTATCTTCGAAAAACCTGGTCACCAGTTCTTCGGTATAGGCCAGTTGTTCTTCCGGGGCGGTGATGATAATATTGTCGATAAACGCGGAGTTGAAGAACTTCTCCAGGGTATGGACCAGAATGGGGATGCCGCCCAGTTCCAGAAATTGCTTCTTGACCGTGCCTCCCATCCGGCTGCCCGATCCAGCGGCGGTTATGATCGCCGTGTTCAGTGAATCCATGCGTAAAAAACTCCTCTCTTTTCTCGTTTGACGCTGATCTTCTGCTCGCCATGGAGCTGGCGCAGATATTTGCTCACCTCATTGATATGCAGGCCCAGCGAGGCGGCCAGGTCTTCCGCGGTCGAAGGACGCCTTTGCAGGGTGGCGGAGATCGAACGCTCCACATCCTCCGGCACGATCGTCTCGAACTGCTCCGCCTGGACTTTGGCTATGATCTCCACCGGCATAGCCAGCTTCGCCTCAAAGTGCTGCTTGACTCTGTTTAACGCCGCGTTGCCCGCAGCCTTGACCCATTCTTCCGCGCCCGGCCGGTCCAGGGAATTGATCTGCACCTTGTCCGGAGCGATCCTGGCTATGGCCTCGCTCAGGCAGTCCAGTTCAGTCTCAGTGTCATTGATGCCGGCGATGATGAACACTTCCAGCCAGATCTGGCCTTTGTATTCTTGGCGCAGTGTGGCCAATCCCAATACAAGATCTTCAGCCCTCAATGCCTGGTGGGGCCTGTTTATCCTTCTGTAGGTCTCCTGATTGCAGGCATCGAGGGAGGGCAGGATCAGGTCGCAGGGCAGGATCTCCTTTCTGATGGTGGCGTTATGGAGCAGAGTGCCATTGGTGAGCACAGCCAGTTTGTATTCAGGATAATGGCTTTTAATGAAGGATATGACCTCTCCGATCCTGCTATACAGGGTCGGCTCGCCTGCTCCGGAAAAGGTGATGTAATCAAGTTCCGGCCTGGCGGACAGGAAATCGGCCAGCTCAGAGGTGATCTCCTCCAGGGGAAAGAATTCCCTGCGGCGCAGGGTGAGGTGCGTGGTGCGCTGAACTTCGCAATAAACGCAGTTCAGCGGGCAATATTTGTAGGGGACCAGGTCCACGCCAAGCGACAATCCCAACCGGCGGGAATGAACGGGCCCAAAAAGGTGTTCATACTTCATCTAGAAGGTGGTGCCAAACTGCAGATGCGGTTCCCAATGCCCGTCTTCCAGGTTGTAGGCATAGTCAAATCCGATCAGGCCAAAGGGGCTGCGGATGCGGATCCCGGCACCAACGCCCTTTTTGAGTTTGAGGAAATTGAACTCCCGCAGGTGATTGTAGCTGTCCCCCGCGTCGAAGAATCCGATGGCGATGATCTGATCGCCCCCGATCGGATAACCGATTTCGCTGGAAAAGATCACTGCCCTGGATCCGCCGCCCTTTGGACCTATGGAACGGTCAGCGTAGCCGCGGACTCCGTCCACGCCAGTGCCCCCCAGATAGAATTTCTCGTCCGGAGGCGCGTCTTCAGATGAACCGTAGGGCGTGATATAGCCGAAGCGCCATTTGGTGCGCAGGGTGATCTTATACCAGGTCTCCATGTACCAGTTGACTTGGGCGATCTGCTTGAAATAGTCGAAATCCCCGCCCAGGAGACCGCCGGCAAGCTCAGAGAACAGGGTTAGCTGCGTGCCCCGCGTGGGAAAGAAAATGCTGTCGCGCGTGTCGCGGCTGACCGTGGCGCTGAGGGCACTGGTGTAGCGCCAATCCAATGAATCCAGTTCGATCAGCGGGCTGCCCGGATCCATGGTCTCCAGAAACCTGTCCATGTTTGTGATGCGGTATTTCTTCGCGTACAAGGAGTATCCGCCAACCAGCCTGGTGCGGTCGACCCAGGGAATGTATTGCCCCAGGCGGACGCTGCCGCCGCGGTTGTAGATCTCGTAGTAGAAAGAGCTCCAGGTCTTTTTGGTGTAATACAGGGAACTGCCCAGCAGCAGGTCCGAATCCAGCAGATTGGGATTGGTGAAGCTGAATTCAAAGTTTTGCGTGCTGCCGCCGAATTCCCACATCAAACTGCTGGACCAGTTATTGCCAAAGAGGTTGTTTTGCGAAACGGAAAGCTGCCCCACGACTCCATCCGCGCTGTTATAGCCGATACCGCCGTTGGCCGAGCCGGAAGATTTGTCGATCACGTCGAAAATCAGGTCGATATCGCCGTTTTCATTGATCTGGGAGTAATCCAGCTTGATGTCCGGCTCAAAGAAACCCAGATTGTAGATATTCTGCTGGGTGCGGATCACCTGCAACTGCCGGAAATAATCCCCGGGCGCGATATCCAGTTGGCGCCTAATCACCTTTTCCTTGGTGCGCTGGTTGCCGGTTATCTGGATCTGCCGGATGCGGGCGCGGTTGCCTTCACTCACCTGCAGTTCTATGTTCAGCTGGTCGCCCTCTTTCTTGATGTCCGGCTTGATCTCAGTGTAGATGTAGCCCTCGTCGAAATATTTGGAATAAACCCCTGCCAGTTGGCGGTCAAACTTTTCCTGGTCGAAGGGTTCTCCATACTTGAGGGTAAAAACGCTTTGGAGGGCTTCGCTGGTGAAATTTTCATTCCCGCTGATGCTGATGCTGCCAAGCATATACTTGATCCCTTCCTGGATGGTGATCACCAGTTCCAGATCCCTCTCGCCGATCTGTTTCAGCTCATAGGGGCCCACCCGAACGTCGATGAAGCCGTTTTTCTTGTAGTACGCGGCCAGGTTGACCAGGTCCTGATCGAATTTGGCCTGCTCGAAACGTCCGGACCGCAGCAGGTTCTTCGGTTTGGTCTTCATTCTCTTTAGGAGGGTCTTGTCGTCAAAATTCAGGTTGCCCACGAAAGTAACGCTGTTGATCGCCAGGCGGTGCCCTTCGTCCACCTTGACCGTCACCCGCACCTTGCCTTCCTCAGGAAATTCCTCGGTCACGTCCACCTTGGCGTTGCTGAAACCCTTGCTGTGATACTCGTCCCTGAGTTTTCTGATCAGCTCCTGTTTCTGCTGCTGCGACCAGAAAGTGCCGATCCGGACCGTGACCAACTCATCCAAGCGGCTCGGTTTGACCACGCTCATCCCGTCATAGCTGATCTGGGTAAGGACGGGATTCTCGGCCACCTGGAAGATCAGGTTCACCCCGTTCTGATAGGGCTCCGTGCTCACCCGGATATCGGAAAACACGCCCATCTTATAGAGCTGTTTGATCGATTTGGCCACTTCCTCAGGATCGAGGTCGTCGCCAATGCGCAAACTGATCGACGACGTCACCAGTTCCCTGGAAACCGTTCTGGCCCCGTCGACGCGGATCTCATATATCGTCTGGCCTGCCGCAAACAGGCTGCCCAAGCTGAAGACCAGCATCAGGCATAGCATTAGGCACCGTTCAAATCTGTGCATTTCTCCTCCATATAGAGTTGATGACTAAATCTGCCAATCCCCGTTTTTCGTAAAGTGTTTTTTTACCCGGTTCTGTATCTAAAGCCAACCCGGCTTCCTGAACCCCTGCCCCCATCGTCCGCGCAAACTTAGCTTGCCCTTGGGAACCTTAATTGCATATTAGAATTGCAGAAAATAATCTGACCATCCATAAATCATTGGGAGCCATGATCATGAAACATAAGATTGGCCTGCTCGTCCTGCTGGGATCATTCCTGGCCGCCGCTGCCTGGTCCGCGGTGGAAAGCCATCCGCGCAAGCCCTACGGGGATTTTTTCGCCCGCCAGATTGAAGCCAGGGCCGATTCCCTGACCGGATTCGACATCCAGAAATACGAGATCACCCTGGACATCAACCATCAGACCCATCAGATCGCCGGAAATGTGCTGGCCACCGTTTTGGCTGAAGATAACCTCAGCTCGATCCAATACAATCTCGTGGGCCTGACTGTCAGCAGCGTCCTGGTCAATGGCGTTGCTGCCGCCTATACCCACACCGGCGGGATCATCAATATCAGCCTGAACATCCCCTCCGGCCAGACTTTCAGCACCCAGGTCTTCTATTCCGGGGTCCCCCAGCTTTCCGGAGCGCCCTACAACATTGGCATGATCTTCAGCGCCAACACGGTCTTCACCATTTCGGACCCCGACGCCGGCCGCTATTGGTGGCCTTGTTACGACCATCCCTGGGACAAGGCCGTCGTGGATCTGCACATCACCCTGCGCGGCGACTGGAAGGTGGCCGCGAACGGCATCCGGACCTCAATCGTGGATAATGGCGACGGAACTTCCACCACCCACTGGATCGGAGAACATCCCATGACCACGTATCTGGTCTGCATCACGGCCGGACCTTACGTTGAGATCAACCAGACCGCGGGAGACATCCCCATCCAGAGCTTCGTTACGCAAAACCAGTACAACAACGCCCTGGTGGATTTTGCCAACGTGCCCGCCATGATCAACTATTTTTCCCAGGTCTTTGGCCCTTATCCCTTTGAGAAATACGGTCACGCAGTCGTGAGCATGAGCACCTATGGCGCCATGGAACACCAAACCATGACGACCCTGGGAAACTTCATCATCACGGGCAACGGGACCTATGAACTGATCATCGCCCACGAACTCGCGCACCAATGGTATGGCAACGCCGTTTCCTTCCTCACGTTCAAGGATGTCTGGCTCTCCGAGGGCTTTGCCACCTATTCAGAGCATCTCTGGGTCGACCATACCCTGGGCTGGCAAGCCGCCGCGGATTACATCTATACCAGTTACCACCAATACTATCTGAACTGGGCCGCCGGCGCGGGCCCCCAAACCATCTACGATCCTGCCTTTAACTACTATTTCGCGCCCCCGTCATACGAGAAAGCAGCCTCCGTGCTGCATATGCTGAGGCTCAAGATCGGCAACGCCAACTTCTTCCAGCTGCTGCAGGATTGGTTTTCCGCCTGGAGCGGTGGAAACGCGGTCACATCCGAATTCCAGGCCCTGGCGGAACAGATCAGCGGCCAGGACCTGAACCAATTCTTCCAGCAATGGATCTACGGATCGGGAACACCGGAGCTGGAATACAGCGTCTGGAACAATTCCAACAGCGATCAGCCGCTCCGGATCGAAGCCAGGACGAGATCCAACACCCCCACCAACTTTGAAATCCAAGTACCTTTCCGTTTTGTCAATGGCGCCGATTCCGACTCGCTGCTCGTAAACGCTTTCCCCAACGGGGTTTGCAATAGCTTCAGCCTGAACTATGATTCAGCCTCGGTCCTGGAACCGAACCACAACCACTGGGCCCTGTTGCGCAATGTCACGGAACTCAAACCCGCCCTAACGGAATGCCTGCCCTCAAACTCCGCCGTACTGCTCTCCTGGGAGCCTTTCCTGGACAACCAGAACCTCGCCTATTATGTTTACCGCCGTCCCTTGCAGGGCGTGCCGGAATGGCAGCAGATCAATCCTGAAGCACTGAACGAGCTCTCCTTCCTGGATTCCAGCGCGGAGAACGGCACTGCCTATCAATACGCGGTCCGCGCCATCGATGCCAGCGGCTATCTGAGCGAGATGTCCAATTTCATGGCCGCCACCCCCGTGGCCTTCAGCTTTGCCAACGACCTTCTGGTGGTGGATGAAACCCGCGACGGAACAGGCGCCAACATCAATCCCGACGACGCGATGGTGGATGCTTTCTATGCGGCCGCCCTCTCCCCCATCGTATACGAGGATTGGGATGTGGCCACCCAAGGCCTGCCGGGGCTTGACATTCTGGGCCAGTATCGTTTGATCCTCTGGCATGCCGACGACTTTGCCCAAAACCTGCTGATCGACCATCTGAACGTGCTTGGCGGCTATCTGCTGGGCGGCGGAAAGGTCCTCCTCTCGGGCTGGAAAACCACCTCGGTGCTGTCAGACACCTTCCTGCAGCGCTTTGGAGGAAACGTCGACCTGGTTTACGACAACTCCGCCGGCTTGATCGGCGCAGAGTCCACCCAGTATCCGGAACTGCTGGTCGATCCGCTCAAAACCATTCCCACCTGGAACCAAATGCTGCCTTATATCTACACCTTTCTGGGGACCTCAAATTCTCTCTACACGGCCAATATGAGCACCACCAGCCTGGGCAACGGAAACAGCATCGCCTTTCGCCGTTCGCTTCCGGCAAGCGGGTCCGAATTCGTCCTCCTCGGCCTGCCGCTCTATTTCATGCAAGCCGATGGTGTGCGCGGCTTCTTGCAGGCCATCATTCCGGACCTGCTCTCCCCCGTCGCCAACCACGATCCCGCCGTGCCTCCAATCTCTCTCAGCCTGAGCGTTTCACCCAATCCCTTCCAGTCGCGCACCATATTGCGCTTCACCCTGGCGGAGAAAGGATCCGCCCGCCTCGGGATCTACAACCTCAAGGGCCAGCTTGTCCGCGAACTCCTCTTTGGAGAGAAAAGCCATGGAACCTACGATATCGCTTTCGATGGCAGGGATGGCAAAGGCTCGCCCCTGGCCTCCGGCATTTACATCATTAGGATGGATTCCGGCGGCAAATCCATCAGCAAAAAGGTCAGTTTGATCAAGTAAAGCGGACGCCCTTTACCCCGGATGTAATCCTTATCCGTCGGTCTAACAAGAAATTACATCTTTCCGGCTTCCGCCTCCATCTTCTGGCTCCCCTTATCAATACGGTAAGACCTTTGCGTAATTGCTTTATACTGGCATGACAGGGCATGATTCGGAAAGTTATCTACAACATCCGGAGATTCATCGTCCCGATCGATGAAAAGTCCCTGGATTCCCCACTATTTTGTCACTATTTCAACCCATTTTGCCTTTTCCAAGTTGACGATCAAAACAGAGACCCAGACTCAGGAATTTTAACCCCGGAGAATACTTCGTAGAAAACCTTTCCCATCATTTCGGGATCGACGAGCCCAAGCATCCCCATTACCAGGCATATAAAAAATTAGAAGAACATTTGCGAGCTATGGGCGGAAAAGAACTGCTCACCGCCTCCAGCTTTGAGAAAAGGCAGGTGGCCAAGCCAGACGGAACCCCATTGAGGCTTACGCAAGCTGATACCCAGGAGGCCATGCCCCAAACTCATGAGGGAATCCGAAATCCTGAAACTGAATAATGATGATCCGATTTGACTAAATAGGTGAGAATACATACCGCGCGGGCAAACGCAGCAGGGGCGCGGAAACACAAATTGCTTGACGGGGAGAGGGGCTTTAAAAGATACGTAAATATCCATATCTGATTTTTTGCGAGGTTGAACATGAATTATGACGTGATGATCGTGGGCGCGGGCCCCGCCGGGCTGAGCGCTGCCATCTACAGTGCCAGGGGCGGATTGAAGACCGGCGTGTTTGAGAAAGGCATTGTGGGCGGACAGATAACCGTGACTGACGAGGTTGAGAACTATCCGGGCTTCATTGAACCCATCTCCGGATTTGAGCTGACGGACAAGATGAAACAGCAGGCGGAGCGGTTCCAAGCCCACTTCATCGACGAAGAGGTGACCGCCATCGGCATGGAAGGTCTCTGCAAGATCGTGGAGACCACCCAGAACAAGTACCGCGCCAAATCTCTGATCTTTTGCACCGGCGCGCATCCCCGGCTGCTCAACGTGCCCGGCGAAGAACATTTCACGGGACGCGGGGTTTCCTATTGCGCCACCTGCGACGGAGCGCTTTACCGGGATAAAATCGTGGCGGTGGTCGGTGGCGGCGATTCCGCGATCGAGGAAGCGATCTTTCTCACCCGCTTTGCCAAAAAAGTGATCGTCATCCACCGCCGGGACGAGCTGAGGGCGCAAAAGATCATCCAGGAACGGGCTTTCCGGAATCCCAAGATGGAATTCATCTGGGACACGGTGGTGCAGGAAATTCTCGGCAACACCAAGATCGAAAAGCTTGAGATCTTCAACCGCAAGACCCAGCAGATCACTTTCATAGAATTGGACGGCGTGTTCATCTATGTGGGCATCCTGCCCAACAACGAGCTGCTGGAATCCAGGATCGAACTGGACAGCGCGGGATTCGCCCTCACCGATGAATTCATGCACACCAACGTTCCGGGCATCTATGCCGCCGGCGATATCCGCCACACCGTGCTGCGCCAGGTCGTCACGGCCACCAGCGACGGCGCGATCGCGGCCTGGAGCGCGGAGAAATGGATCATGGAAAACTACGACTCGATCGAAGGGATAGTGCATGTGCCCAAAGCTTAGCAGCAAAGAGATCCGGCAGCAATTCCTGGATTTCTTTCTGGCTCGCGATCACGCCTTCGTGCCTTCCTCGCCGGTTGTGCCGGGCGATGATCCCACCCTGCTGTTCGCCAACGCGGGCATGAACCAGTTCAAGGACATCTTCCTCGGCCTGCGGGAACCTGAAGTTAAGAGGGCCGTGAACAGCCAGAAATGCATCCGCGCCGGCGGCAAGCACAACGACCTCGAGGAAGTGGGCAAAGACGGATATCACCACACCTTTTTTGAGATGCTGGGCAACTGGTCGTTCGGGGATTATTACAAGAAAGAGGCGATAGGGTGGGCGTGGGAACTGCTCACCGGGATCTGGAAACTGCCGCCTGACAAGCTTTACGCCACGGTCCACGACAGCGATTCCGAGGCCTTCGAACTATGGGAAAAGCACACCGACATCGATCCGGAGCACATTTCCTATCAGGGGGACAAGGATAATTTCTGGGAGATGGGGGAAACCGGCCCCTGCGGGCCCTGTAGCGAGATCCACATCGACCGGGGTCCCGCGCATTGCGAGAAACAGGGCGTCGCAGGCCACGTCTGCGCGGTTAATGGAGATTGCGCCCGCTACATCGAGCTCTGGAACCTTGTTTTCATCCAATACAAGCGGGAGGCGGACGGCTCGCTGATTCCCTTGAAAAGCAAATTTGTGGATACCGGAGCTGGTTTCGAACGCCTCGTCCAGGTGCTGCAGGACAAGCACAGCAACTACGAGACCGACCTGTTCCTGCCGATCATTGACAAGATCGCCGCCTTGAGCGGGATTCCCTACAATCCCCTGCAGAGCGTTTCCCACAGGGTTATCGCGGATCACGTCCGTTGCCTCTGTTTCGCCCTCGCCGACGGTGGATTTCCCTCCAATGAAGGCCGCGGCTACGTGATGCGCCGCATCCTGCGCCGGGCGGCCAGGCATGGACGGCTGCTCGGTTTCGCGGAACCCTTCATGTTCCATCTGGTGGACGAAGTCATCAGGATCATGGGACACCACTTTCCGGAGCTGAAGGGCAAGGAAGCCTACATCCGGATGGTGGTCAAAGCCGAGGAGGAGCGCTTCAACCAGACCCTGGACCGGGGGCTCGAGCAGCTCGACGAGATCTGCTCCAATCTGGAGGGGGACATCATTCCCGGTAAAGACGCCTTCATGCTATACGACACCTACGGTTTTCCGCTCGACCTCACTCTGATCCTGGCTTCTGAGAGGAACCTCAGGGTGGATACGCAAGGCTTTGAGACCGAAATGGTTGCCCAGCGCGAACGCGCCCGCAAGAGCTCAAAATTCACCTATGCCAGGGACGAGGCGGAGTGGGTCGAACTGGAACCGACCACCCCAACTGAGTTTCTCGGCTACGAACAGGACAAGGCCGAGGCCAGGATCCAGCGCTACCGGATCGCGGAGGACGGGTCCCTTCAGCTTCAGCTTGACCGGACTCCCTTCTATGCCGAATCCGGAGGCCAGATCGCGGACACGGGCAGGATCCATAACGAGGAGTTTGAACTGCGGGTCAATGACGTGAAAAAGAATGGCGAGGCATTCATCCACAGCGGGGAACTGGCGCGGGGAACGGTTTCTCCCCATCCCGTGACCGCTGAGATAGATCTGGCGCGCCGCAAGGACATCGCCAGAAACCACACCGCCACCCATCTTTTGCACAAAGCTCTGCGTACGGTCTTGGGCGAACACGTGCAGCAAAAGGGTTCGTTGGTGGATCCCGATTACCTGCGCTTTGATTTCACGCATATGAAAGCGCTGACCCGCCAGGAACTGGCAGCGATCGAAGCTGCCGTCAATTCCGCCATCCGGGACAACCGGCAGGTTTTGGTCGGGATCAAATCCCTGGCTGAGGCAAGAAAGGACGGCGCCATTGCCCTCTTTGGCGAAAAATACGCCGAGCAGGTGCGCGTGGTGAGCGTGCAGGACTTTTCCCAGGAACTTTGCGGCGGAATCCACGTTCAGGCCAGCGGAGAGATCGGGCTGTTCAAGATTGTGTCCGAGAGCTCTTCAGCCGCCGGGATCAGGCGCATCGAGGCCGTCACGGGTCGTGGCGCATTGGAATTCGTTTCCTCGCTGCAGGAGACCCTGGCGCGTCTGGCCGCCAGCCTGCACGTGCCGGAAAAACAGCTCGAGGCCAAGGCCGAAGCTTTGACCGCACGGATCCACGAACTGGAGCAGCGCCTCAAACAGAGTGAAGCGCAAAAGAGCAGTTCTGAGGCCGGGGAATTGCTTGACCGGATCGAGTCCCTGGACGGATTCAAACTGCTCAAGGCGCAGGTTTCCGCCGAGGGCGGCAAATTGCGCGAACTGGGGGATTCTCTGAAGGACAGGGCCAAAGACGCCATATCCCTGCTGTTTTCGCTTTCAGGCGACAAGGTCACCATCCTCTGCGTGGTCGGCTCAGACCTGCAATCCAGATTTCACGCCGGCAGGATCGTCAGCGCCGTGGCTGCAAGATTTGACGGCAAGGGTGGCGGCCGGCCCGATTCCGCCATGGCCGGAGGGAGTGGTCCAGACAGGCTGCCCGCGGTGCTGGAAGACCTGCCCGCGATCATCAAAAGCACCCTGTGATGCGCATCCTGGTCCTGAGGCTCAGTTCGCTGGGGGATATCATCCTCACGCAGCCCGTGGTTGCGGAACTGAGGCAGCTCCATCCCGAAGCGGAGATCGATTTCCTCTGCAAACCGGAATACGCGACGTTGCCAGGCCTGTTCGGGCTGGACCTGAAGGTCATCGAATATAGCAAAAACCTGGGCTGGCATCTGAGGCTGGCGGGGCACAAGTATGACCTCGTGATCGATCTGCACTCCAAGTTTTCCACCTGGCTGGTCAGCAGGCTGGTGCGGGCCAAACAGAAAGTGGCCTATGCCAAACAGCGGAAATTGCGGCGGGCCATCGTACGAGGGGACAGGAACGCCACGATCGAAGCCACTGTCCGCCTTTACTACTCAGCCCTGGAACGCCTGTATCCTGATGCTTTCAACAGCCGGACCCCGATCCGGTTTCCGGCTCTGGAATTGGCTGAACCAGTTGAATCAGGTCAAGGCGGCGGAAAAAAGCGGATCGGGCTGTTTTTGGGAGCGGCGCATGCCACCAAAGCCTATCCTGTGGAGCAATGGAGGGAGTTTCTGCGCCTGTCCGGGGATAGACATGAATTCCGGCTTTACGGGAACAAGGCTGACGGGATCCTGGCAAAGGATCTTTGCCGGGAGTTTCCAGAGTTGAAAGATTTATGCGGCAGCCTGGATCTGCTGGAATTGACGCGGGAGATCCAACTCTGTGATGCCATCATCAGCGGAGACAGCGGTCCGATGCACATCGCGGCTGCTTTAAGCAAGCCCCAGATCGCCATCTTCGGAGGCACTCATCCGCGCCTCGGGTTCGCCCCCCTGAATCACAAAGCCAGGACACTATCCGCCGATCTGGATTGCCAGCCCTGCTCACTGCACGGTCTGGAAAGCTGCCCCCAAGGGCATTTCAATTGCATGAAGGAGATTACGCCCAGCCGCCTGGCTGACGCCCTGAACGCTTTGTTGCGGTCCTGATCCGTATCTCTGACCCTCTTTAGCTCTTTTCCTCCTTTTTCCCAGCCCGTCCGCCTCTTGTCCGCCACCTGCCGACTACCCGCCAAATCGGCGGGAACTCGGCGGGAGGCATAAGGGAGGTAAGCGCGTCAGCCAAAAGGGGGAGAAGATGCCCTCAAACCCTGTTTACCAATCGACTTTGAGCATCAGCATCGGGCTCTTGTCTTTGACATCCATGTAGACCTGCGAACCGCTTTTCTCTGAAACGAAGCGCAGAACGTCTATCCCGCTGATCAGGTGGTTGACGATCAGCACGCCCACCGTCATGGACGCGTAATCGCGCAGGTCCTGGGTGCGGATGCGGACTTTGCTGTAGGCTGCGCGGTTGTCCACGCTGTCCCAATTCCAGGCATATGCGTCGGTGTAGATATTGGCATCGATGTAGGCCTGCTGGAGAACGGGGTCGTTGGGGTAAAGCTGGACCGCGTCCTGGAGCACTCCGGCGTTGTAACCTCCGGCGTCGTAGCCGCTGCTGCTATAGCGGCTCAGGTCGCGCCAATATTGGTCCGGGTAGTCTCCTGGTTGGATGTGGGCGTATTTCAGCGCGTATTCGTAGTATTCCTGGGTTTTGAGGACCTTCTCGGCATTCAGGTAGAGCAGGGTGGAAATTATCCCCGCTTCCGCGGCCAGCATGGCGTAACCGTAGTTCCTGCCGGCCCGGACCTGGCTCAAACCAGGAACCGCGAGGGATTGGACCAACTGCCAGCCTTTGCTTTCGGCCGCCAGCAAAGATGATATGACAAGGATGAGGACTGTCAGGACAAGGATCTTGGGTAGGGATCGCATTTAAAACTCCAGTCGGTAATTCAACATCAATCCGTCTGTTTCCAGAGGAGTGAAGTAGAGGGCTGTGCTTTTTGAGGGATCGCGGGAGATCAGGGCAACGTCGATGATGCTGATCACCCGGTTGAGGATGACCACCCCCAGGCTCAGGTTCTGATACATCTTGGTAGTCTGCGTCTTGCGCCGCAGCTTGCGGTAATGGTCCTGCTGCAGAGTGCTTTGCCAGGCCCAGGCCTCCTCTTCCGAATAGGTGTTCTCGAGCATATACTGGGCGAAGCCATCAGGGTCATATATGTATATCAAATAATAATTACGGGCGGCAAGTTCCACGCTTTGGTTGAACTCATCACTGCTAAGATATTCCTGGACATGCTGATAGTATCTTTCGCCCATATCTTCGGGAATGCCGGCATAGACCTGGGCATAGCGGGTGTAGGAATCGATCAGGTCGTTCTTTTGCCTGCCTGTCGCCCAGTAGGAGGAAAGGGCCAGAATGTCCAGACCCAGCAGGGCGGCGCCCCGGTTCGTTTGGCCCAGGGCGATCTGGCCGGTTCCGGGAACCAGGGCCGACATGCCCATGAAGGCTACCTTGGGCAGGGCCGCCAGGGGCAGAGCGATAAGCAGCAGGGATATGAAGAGCAGGGAAGGCTTCACCAGACTCAAGCCTCAAAAACGGTAGCTGAGGCCGAGGCTGGGTGTGAGCCTGTCGTTCCTCAGATCGGTGTAGTAATGGAGTTTGAAGTTGCTTTGGGTGATCGCGGTCCGGTTGACCCGGTTGGTGACGAGCACCGCGTCGATGGCCGAGGCAATGTGGTTGAAGGCCAGCCCGAAAGTGAAGTAGCGGGAATAAGCATACTGTTGATTGGCATCCTTGCGCATCTGGATATACTCGGTCCGGAAGGGCGAAGCCTCGTCACTGGAGGGGGAGATATGGTTGCTGGTGATCCCGTTCATCAGGTCTTCAATTGTGCGGTTCTTGATCCAGGTGAGGTCGTCGAAGATCCAGACATCGGCGTAAGCCGGATCGCCCAGGATAAAGGTGGCATTGGTGGAAGTGGGGTCGATGGCAAAGGTGTGGTACCAATCCGCCCAGCCAAAGATGTATTTGTTGTATTTGCCGATGTCTTCGTAGAAATGCTGGGAGTTGTTTTCATCCAGGCGGAAGAAGCTGCCGTCGTAGACATCGAGGGCGCTGACATCGGCCAAAATCGCCTGGACCTGGTTTTGGAAGCTTCTCTGATAGCGGGGGCCGGTGTAGGTGTAGCTGTAATCCACTCCATACACCTGATAGTTGAACGTGTGGGTGATGATCTCGCCGTTGGCGTAGTACTCGAAATCTTCAGTCCTTTTATTACCTTGATCCGAGAAATAGAGTATCCCGGCTATCATGCCCAATTCGATGACAGGAAAGAGATAGGCCGTGAAGGCGGATTTGGAGGCATAGAATTGCCCCGAGCCTGGCAGGATGGAAGAAAAGAGCATGGCCAGCCGCGCGTCCTTCTTCTGGAAATTCACTCTTACGAGATCGCTGGGAGGGGCCTCCTCCTCGAAGATGAGGTCATCGATGGTTTGGGCAAAGGCGAAGCTGAGCAAGCCCAGACTCAAGATTATAAGGATCAGCTTCTTCATGCGAACCTCCTGATAAGTCTATTTCTCCACGGCGAATTTCAGCCGTTTGCGCTGTTCGCCGCATTGGATGCTTAAAATGTACACGCCGGAGGAGAGCTTGCCGCTGTCCAGGATCAGGTCCCGGCGCAGGATGCCGTTGGCTGGAATGTTCAGGTTTTGCAGCAAAGACCCGTTTATGTCATAAATAACGAGCTTACAGGTTTGGTCGAAATTTCCGATCCGGACGCGAAACTGGGGCCCGGTCACGGGATTGGGGAAGACATAGGCGTAAAATTCCGAGTCAGCGCCAGATTGTTCTGTATCTTGCAGCCGGTAACCTTCGTAGCTTCCCCTGCCGCCATTCCTGAATCCGTTCCAGAGGCCAAACCCATTCAAAGGAACTTCAGTCCGGTGGATGAAGAGGTCTCCTTCGGGGTCCGCGTAATACCAAAACAGATTGCCAAAAAGCTGGTCCACCGGATCAAGCGTGAGTCGCGAACCACGCATCACGCCATCCAGAGCCAGGGATTGGTTCCAGATGATAGTTTCGTCAGCCACGGAATAAGCCGCGTGGCCCCTTCCCGCCAGGGGAAGATACAGATACAACTGCGGATGGTTTTGCATGGCGTAGACATGCTCTTGCGGAGTGAAAGATAGCGGGAAAGCCTCGTGGGGATAACCCCAGAGCAAGGTCCCGTCGTGTTTTGCTGCGTATATCTTGCTGCCGCAGGCCCAGAACAGCACTGGATTGATGGCAGGGGAGGAGTAGGTGTACCAATTGGTCAATCCCATCTGGGTGGGCCGGTTGGCAGAAGCGTTGTGAAAGATCTGCGTAAGCAGCCCGTCCTGAAATTTGTAGATATTGCCGCTATCGGCCATCAGGAAGAGCATCCGGACATTGTCCAGCGACGCGGAAAAGGAGACCGGTTCGTAGTTTCCGAAAGGCTCGGGCAATGCGATCTCCGACTTGACATACAACAAATGGTCCGAGGGATCAATAAGATACAGGATGTCTGAAGCCAGGGCGGCCCGATCGTTGCCATAAGAGCCCAGGCGCTTGACTCCGGAGATCGGCACGCAGCCGCTAACGGTATCGTTTTGAATGGAACTAAGGCTGCTGGCGGTGCTCACGATGAGCGTGCCATCCAAATACAATGGCGGGGTGGAAAGGTCATCAGGATAGTTGAAGGACATGCTGTGCAGGTTGTCGGTGGAAAATTCCAACAATTCGAGGGAATTGCCATGGACCAGGGCAAGTTCATAATAGCCGTTTCCGTTTTGGTCCGCTCTGATGACAGGATGATCGACGGGCTGGCCGTTCCAGGGAAAGGCGCCCATCAGGTCCACCCAATCGTTCCCATCGTAACTGAGGAGGCGGACGGAATCATTGCTCAGCAAAGGGATGTCCAGATCGCTGTAGCTGGAATTGATGGTTGGTCCGGGATACAGGCCGGGGCTTTGATAGGTTTCGATCTGGGTGTGGTCAAAGAATCCCGAGCGCAGGGTGAGGCTCATATTGGCAGCGGGATGCCCGATATCGCTGAGCCAATACTGGGAGCCGATCCCCCGGCTGTCCTGCAGGGGAGGGCTGGTTTCGCCGTTTAAAACAGGTTTCCAGTCTTCCTGAGACCATTGGACAAAGAAGCCAGATGCATCGAGGATGGGCTTTTTGCTGTGAAAATACTCGTACTGGGTGCCGGTCCAGTAATATGACCAGATATGGCCTATGTCTGCCAGGTTGTCAGCTTCGATGACCTGCACGCCACGCTGGGTGTACAGGGTGTTGACGGTATTGTTCTCAAAGTTGGAGTACCAGTTTCCCTGGCTGTCGGTAGCGCCTTGGTTGTAGATCACGTCGTCGTTGATCCGCCACACCAGCAAACCGCCGCCGATCGCGGCACCGTCCGCAGCCTGAAAGGAAGGCAGCAGGTAATCGTATTCATAGGTGGGATTGTTCTGGGGATCAGCGAAGGGAGTGGGGTAGAGGATCACGCGCCGGTCGTCGGTGGCGAAGACCGCCGTGCCGCCATCCCCGTCCGGATCGACGCTGCGGTTTTCCACGAGGATGTATTCGGTGGCGGAAAGAGGGATGCGCAGTATCTGGGGAATGGCCTGGTTTCCGTTCTGCTTGAGGCTGCTGGCTGCGATCTGCATGGGAGTGAACAGCTTGGCCTGCGCAAGATCGACCATATAACCATTATCCAGCAAGTAATCCTCAAACAGCAAGGCGCGGGACCAGGCACCCGGCAAAGCCGGCAAGGCTCCTTCGATCAGGATGTAGGACCCGTCGCTCAGTTCGTCCACAAGGATACCCGAGCCGCCGCTGTCCATGATGTCGAACACGCCCACCATGGGCTGGAACGTGAAAACATTGTAGAGATCGACCAAACCGATGGAATGGCCGAATTCATGGGCAATCACGGCATTGAGCGCGCCGTATCCGCCCCGGACGACCTGCCCGTCGGATTCCTGTGCGTAGAAATCCTGGGAGATGGTGGAAGGCACGTTGGAGGCATGGCTGATCAGCACGGATCCGCCGTCCACCACGGCTTCCTTGCCCTCGCCGACCTTGATGAAGAAGGACGGAATGTCCGAGGGCGTGTCGCCAAAGATGTCATGCTGCCAGTCGGAACCGGCGTGGATGATCATGAAGTGGCCATAGGCAGAGAAATCGATCTCGGGCGAAAGGCTGTCGGCAATTTCAAAGGAAGCCTTGAAATACTCCTCCATCCTTGCCACAAAGAGGTCTCCGCTGGCCCCCGGGGGATTGTAATAGCCCATTTGCCGCGGCAGGGTGTAGGCACCGGTCTGGGGATAGACCTCATATTCAAGGTCATAAGAGCCGTGGGACGCGGCCAGGTAATAATATCTGAGAGCTTCCAGATTGTCCAGAAAATAGGACCGGTTATGGGGTGGGCTGCCCACGGGATGGGGATAGCTGAGGTCCACCTGGGTCAGGAATTTCCCGTTCCCAGTGGTGTTGGGATCGTCTGGAACCTCTTCCTGGAAATCCACCAGGATCACCAGCAGTTTGTTGAAGTTGACAGACTTTCTGGCCTTCGGCGTTTGGGGATTATTGTTCAGGAGATGGGTGTGGGGATGCTGGCGCAGGGGTTGGTTTTGATAGAACTTCCCGGGGGTGAGCTTCACGGCTCCCAGGATGCCGGATGCCACAAGCAGGAGGGCGATGAAGCCTGATCTCATTGCCAAACCAAAGGAAAGACTCCCCGGAGCCGAAACTCCGGGGCGAGTCTGTCCAGAACGTTTGTTGTGCTTTAGAATTCGAAGCCTACGGAGAAGACTTTGTTATAGTCCGTGAGCTCGCCGGCGGTGATCATGGCAAAATCAGCCGTCAGTTTGTAGCGTTTGTCAAAGGTGTATTGGATCCCGGCGCCAAAGCTGGGTCCCACTATCTCTCCGGCTTGATCGAGGAAATACCCGCCCCGCAGGGAGATCAGTTCCAGATAGGTGTATTCGGCGCCAAAGCCATAGATGGTCTCATCAAAGTGCTCCCATCCCGAAACAAAGCGGGTGAGCAGTCCATCCTCGTTGGCCAGGATCTTGCTGGCTTCGGCCGAGATCAGGAACTTGTTCAGGGGTGAATCCAGGATCTGATAGGCCGCTCCAAGGCGCACGGTCATGGGCAGGGGATCGGACTGGGCCTGATCGACGTAAGTGACGTTCGGGCCGATGTTCTGGATCACCAGGGAAGTGTCGAGGCCTCTGATGAACAGGTCTTTGTACTTGGTCCCCAGATCAAAGGCAAATCCGAAGGCCTTGCCCTCATCCTCCGTCTGGCCAGTGCCCGGCCCCAGGTAGCTGTAGATGAGCTTGAAATTCGCTCCCACGCCCAGCTTGGCTGGAACGACCTCGTAGGCGTAGCCAAAGGCCCCGGCGAAGTCGAAGCTGTGGAATTCGCCGATCTCAATCCCATTCGGGTCAGTCTGCATCTGGGTTCCCAGGTCGGCCACAAGGAGATGCACGTTCATGTTTCCGATCCCGTCGAAATAACGATTGAAGCCCAGATATTCATAGAACATGTCGTCAAAACCGGCTCCGGCTCCCTGCAGCCAGGGAATGTGGTTTCCGCCGATCTGGGTTTTGCGGTTGAACGCGGTCGCACCGGGATTCCACCAAGGCGCGAAGGCATCGTCCGCCACGGCAGTATAGGCCCGGCCCATACCATTGGCGCGGGCCCCGGGCTCAAAGGTGAGGAACAAGAGGCCGGCCTGGGAGATCGCTCCCAGGGCGAGAGGCAGGCTCAGTATGGCAATTACTGCTGCCAGGATCACTAATTTATCTTTGGACATCATACCTCCATTGAGATATCAGATAGGGCCGGGGCGCTAAATATCCCCCGCCTGGTTTAATATTACATTATAATCAGGGGAGCAAAATACCCAATGCAAATGTTTGCGTTTCACTGCTATTCTACAGAAAATGCTGCTGGCTAGCAAATATCGGTTCCTTATTCTCCTTAAGGTCGTGGTGCCGAAGGCCGGAATCGAACCGGCACGGGATATGATCCCGGTGGATTTTGAGTCCACTGCGTCTACCTGTTTCACCACTTCGGCACATTTAACCCCTTTTCGCCGCGGTGCTTTCCTTGTCAAGCAGAATATCGCGCCGCATGCCGTTTACGGGAGCAATTGTCATGGTTTGCAGGTTTGGACCTCATTCCGGAAGCTGGCCTTTTTCCCTGGCGATCAGTTCCGCGAATTTGTCCGCGGCACCGTCCAGCGCTTCCTGCGGGGACAGGACGCCTTCCTTGGCCCTTTCCAGAAACTTCTTCAGTTCATCACGCGCCACAAACCAGGCAGGATGCTGCGGTTCGAAGACCGCGTTGTCCAATTGGGCGTAGATGCTGGCAAACTGGGGAAAGTCATCCAGGAACTGCTTGATGACGTCAGTTTCCATCGCGCTCTTGCGCAGGGGCATATAGCAGGTCCGGGCGCTCCATTTGGCAGTCTGTTCGGTGTCGGTGAACCACTTGATGAATTCCCAGGCCGCTTTTTCCCGGGCGGGATCGCCGCTTTTGAAGATCACGATATTGGCCCCGCTGATCGCGCTTCTATTGGTCCTATAGGTAGGCAGGGGGGCGTAGCCAATGTTGAAATTTATCGGCTGCTGGCGCATGTAGGTGATGGACACGCTGGAACCCTCGAACATGGCGACAGAGCCGGAAAGGAAAGCGTTTTGTCCGTCGTATTCGCGGGTGGAGCGGGCTGTGCCGCCATTGACGAGATTCAATGTGTAATTGAGCGCTTCCAGGCCTTCCGGCCCGTTCAAAACGGGTATGTTGTTTTCATTCAGGATGGTTCCGCCGGCTTGGTGAAGCAGATTGATGAACTGCCATTCGTTGACCGTGAAGTTTGCGCCCCAGGTCGCTGCAGAGGTCTGGGTCTGAGGTGAGGTCAGCATCCGGCAATAGTCTTCAAACTCTTTCCAGGTCTCGGGGAAGTGGTTGGGATCGAGCCCGGCCCGATAGAAGGCGTCCTTGTTGTAGAAATAGGCCCGGACGCTTTTATTAAAGGGGAAGGACCACTTTTTCCCCTGATAGGTGATCGATCTCATGAAGACAGGATAGAAATCCGCCATGTCCTCATCGGTGAAATCCTCGTCGTTGGCGATCAGTTCGTCGATGCTCACCAATACGTTGTCTTTCTGGAAAGTTGCCGCCCAGGATTCGAAAACTTGCGCCAGATCAGGCTGCTTGCCCACCTGCAGCGAGGCCGAAAGCTTCTGCGAGAGAGCGGTGTAACTGCTGATGGGGTTGGTGATCACCTCGATATCCGTGTGGCTGCGGTTGAATTCCCCGATCATTTCGTTGAGCACATCGCCCAGCGGTCCGCTCAAGCCATGCCAGAAACGGATCTGGACCTTGTCGGACCTGGCAGCTTTTCCGCATCCGACCAGCAATAGGGACAATAGCATCAAGGCTAATATTACGCGGCGCATTTCTCTCCTCTTCGTCAATGGGATCGTCTGTTTTTACAGTTTAAACCAGTATATTCAACCTTGCTTTTGCGGTCAATCTTTTTTTGCGAACGCTGTGCTACTGATGCCATGGCTTAAGGCTATTCGCCCATTCGGCCCTCATGCCCGCAACCCATGCCCCATGGACATTTGACGAACACATTCCCAACATTGTTCGGGATGTGTAGGGCGAATGTAGCAGAGGCATGGCTTGGAGGCATAAGAGGTGAGATGGGTTGGCGGGTTTCGGCCGGCCATTCAGAGCCAGTCTGAGCTATGCTCAATTCTGGCGGCTGGCCCGGCGCTTGTATTCCGTGAAAGTCAGTTTATAGCCGGTTTTTGAGGTGATCGCTTCGAAAAAAACGGTATCCCACTCATCGGTATCAAATTCCGGGAAATGGGAGTCGCCTTCGAATTCCGCGTCGATGCGCGTGATGAAGAGGCCCGAAGCGAGGGGCAGGAAAAGGCGGAAGACCTGGGCGCCGCCGATCACGAAGCATTCTCCGGAACCGCAATGCTCGAGGCACTCATCAGGGCTGTGGCAGATTATCGACCCCGGTATGGACAGTTTCCTGTCGCGGGTGAGGATAATGTTGGTGCGCCGGTCAAGTGTGCGGCCCAGGGACAGCCAGGTGTTTTTGCCCATGATGACGGTATGGCCCAGAGTTTTACGGCGAAAGTAGGCCAGGTCCTCCGGGATGTTCCAGGGCATCCGGTTTTCCTTTCCTATCAGGCGGTTGCGGTCCATGGCCGCGATGATGTTCAGCTCAGGACCAGTCATACTTTCCGGATTCGAAGAAAGTGTCTATACTGGGGATATTGGCTGCTTTGGCATCTTCGAGAGTGCCGTGGAAAACCAATTTGCCCTTATCCAGGAAAACCAACTTATCGGCAATGCGGTGGATGGAAGCCAATTCGTGGGTGACGACCACGATGGTCATGTTGAGTTTGTGCTTCAGTTCGAGGATCAGTTCGTCAAGCTGGGAAGAGGTGAGAGGATCGATACCGGCCGAAGGCTCGTCACAGAACAGGATCTCGGGATCGAGTGCCAGAGCCCTTGCCAAGCCGGCTCTTTTGACCATCCCGCCGGATAATTCCGCGGGCAGGAGATAGATGGCATTGTCCAGTTTTACGAGGCTGAGCTTGACCCGGATGATGCGCTCGATCACTTTTGGGGAGAGCTTGGTATGTAGCTCGAGGGGAATGGAGATGTTGTCAAACACGCTGATCGAGTTTAGCAAGGCTCCGCCCTGAAAGAGCATTCCGACCCGCTTGAGGACCTGTTGGAACCGAACCTCATCCATGCCGAGGATCTCTTCGCCCCAGAATTTGACACTGCCCCGGGTTGGTTCCACGAGCCGGGTGATGTTCTTTAAGAGAGTTGTCTTGCCGCTACCACTGCTGCCCAGAATAACTGTGATCTCGTTGGGGTAGATATCCAGATCGATGTCGCTGAGGATGGTGGTTTCACCATATTGAGCTTCGAGCCCCCGGATGCTGATGATCGGTTCCACGTTTTTCATAGGTAGAGCAGACTGAAAAGAGAATCAGCGATGATGATCGCGAAGATGGAAGTGACCACAGCAAAGGTGGTTGCCTTGCCCACTCCTTCGGCCCCGCCCTTCACCTGGAAGCCGTAGTGGGAGCCGATGATCACGATCAACCAGGCAAACACGGTGCTTTTGGAGAAAGTGACGATCAGGTCTTTGAGGGAAATGATGTCTATGGAGCGAGCGACAAAGGTTGTGGCGCTGAGATCAAGATATCCGAAGGCGATCACGGCACCCCCGATCCCGCCCATGATAATGGAAAAGGATACCAGGAGAGGCATCATCAGCGTGATGGCGTGAAACTTTGGCACCACGACGTAACGGACAGGATTCAAAGCCATCATCTTCAAAGCGTCCAATTCCTCGGAAACCTTCATGGTGCCAATCTCCGAAGCGATCGCTGAGCCGCTTCTTCCGGCAACGATTATGGCAGTGATGAGGGGAGACATTTCACGCACCATGGTGACGGCCAGAAGATCGGCGAGAAAGATATCCGCTCCGAAAGCCCGCAACTGTACCGCGGACTGGAGAGAAAGGATGAATCCGATAATGAAGGAAAGCAGGGCAACGATCGGCAGGGCATTGGAACCCAAAAGCTGGCTCTGATGGATCACGGCGCCCTTGCGCTGCGATTTGGAATCTACAATCCCGACGAGCGACCAGAAAAAAATATCTGAAGCCAGCAGGAGGATATTGTAAAAGCTCGAAAAGCGGATGACCAGCGAATCGCCCAAGTTTTCAAAGAAACCGGGTTCCGGTGAGGGTTTCTGCTCTGGCAGTTCAAGGGAGCGGAAAGTGTCCATCACAGCCTGTATCTCAGGTTTGGGAGGAATGATGGAAAGCTCGCCCTCCTGTGAGCAATCGATGATGATCTCCTCCAGAAAAGCGACTCCGGCGCTGTCTATGGATTCTATCCCTGAGAAATCAAGTCTGGAGATGCGGTTGTGCAGCATCTTGCCAGTGATCTTGTCCTGTATCTGCGAGACTTCCCGGGAAGTGAAAGTGCCGCTTAAGACCAACGCGTCTTCGGAATAGTCAACTTTGGCGATCATCAATAGTAGAGGGATAAACGCAGGTATGAGCCGAAATCGTAGACCACCCAATCGTTCTTGGATGTGTCATAATGAAAATTCAGTTTCATATCCAGGGAAACATTCCGGTAGATGCGAAAATTGACCCGGTTCTCGCTGTCGAAACTGGGATCACCGCCTGCTTTATTCAAAGGGAAGAGCACGTCAAAGGAGGAATTGACCGTCAGGAAATTAAGCAGATTGATGGCAGTGAGGACCAGAGTGCTTTCCAGCCCATGGTTGCTTTGATCCTTGCTTTCCCTATAGACGTCATATGCCAGGCCATCTGGCTCAGACAGGCTCGCGCCGCTTTTGGTGAACACGAAACTGCTTTTATTGTAAACCTGTTGCCAGCCATAACCGCCGCGCAGGCTGAGCGTGACTTTGGGGTTTATGGCCCAGCGGTAGGTGAGACCGGTGCCTTCCTTCAGGCGAAGCGGATAGCCGGCGATCTTGGTTTTCAATCTGTCCTGGCCGGTCCGGACATCCAGAGTGTCGCCAGCTGACGATATGAGGATCAGGTTTTTGTCTGCTGAGAAATACAGGTTTTCATCAAAGAAATGGGAGTAGATATCCCCGCGGCCATAGAATGAGAAATTTCTCAGGGTGTTTGAATTTTCCCAGGGGGTGAACAATTGCACATTCTTGAGGGAATAGGAGTCCGTGCTGATCCTCAGATCGGAGTTTGTGAAACGGTTCATACCCAAGTCGTAGTAGCTGCGGCCAGTGTAATGCAAGTTGGGGAAATTGGCATCCACCTTGTTATCCAGTTGGCCCGTAATGCTCAGTCCGTATGTGGGTTCGTGCATATCCACATTGTTGTTCGAGGAGAGGTTGAGATAGCCGTGAACGGCTCCTCTATGCACGATCGCGCGCCCCGGCAGGATGGGATCTTCACCCAGAATGCCGGCCCCCACCAGGAAATTGCCTTCACCGGAGGGATCGACAACCACGGTGAGTATATCGCTGTCGCCTTTGTTGACGTTCACAGTTGTGAAGTCGCGGAGATCGTTCCAGGAACCGCCCCTGAGTTTGATCATATAGGTCCCGGGCCTGAGGATCCACAATTTATCCGGTTGCCCCAAGTCGTCGTCACCGACGCTGATATCCGAGCCGTAGTGAGTGTAATCGTATTCATTTGGGTTTTTATACCAGATATCGTAGGAGAGGCGCACCCGGTTCTGGTTCTGGTCGATGATCTTGACCGCCAGTTCAGACCACTCTCCGCGGATCACCGTCCTCATTTTGGATCTGATCTCAGTGTCGATCTGAATTTCCTGGTTATCGCCGATCGTGACTCGATACTTGCCCGGATTCAAAGTCACTATTTCGTTGAATTCGAGGTTATTCCTGTATATCTGGCGGTCATTTTGTCCCGTCCCCTCGATGGAATACAGGATCTCGGTCACCTGGGGCGAGGTCAGCAACAGCAAGAGCTCGCCATCAGCCGTCATTTGAGCTGATTCCGAGGCTTCAGTATAGAGGAAAGCTTCCAAGGGTCTCAGCTCCGAATCGGGCGTCACGGCGGAAAACTCCTTGCCAGCGAGGAACAAGCTTATCCTGCCGGCCAGGATATCAGCTTCCTGCATGAGCATGGTGTTGTAGGTCTGGACCAGAAACACCGTGGAATCATCGGGAAGATCAGCATAGCGCTCCGCTTTATATGTCATGAGGATGTTTTGGTTGGGGTCGCGAAGGTAGAAATCGGCCCGCAAATACGCTCTGGGCTTGCCGGATTCAACTCTTTCCAGATTCTGGATATTGGTTTCCAGATAGTAATCCGGCTTGAAATCACCTGTGGAGCGATCCACCTGGTGGAAGATATTGTAAGCCTGAAAACGCCTCACCAATAGGTTCGGAACCGAGTCGCTGAGTCGGTTTGCCCACAAGTCATTGGGCAGATAGCGCACCCGCGTGAAATTATCCTTGACCACGATCTGGTTGCGCGCATAGGTTCGGTTCACGACCGCGTCCAAAACTTCCAGGGTTTTGGGGAAAGGTTCGCTTTGCCGCAGGGATGGGTTTTCCGTGCCTCTCTGATAATCAAGCACATAGTAGTTTGTAGGCATACGGGTGACCTTGCCGAAACAACCCCCCAACAAGAGCAGTGAAAGCAGGGCCAGCGACCCTGAAACTAGTCTATTAAGTCTCATAAGATGTCTCCTCATTCGTTCCCCCTCCAGATTATTGAGGGTTGCTCCGAGATCTGCCTGGTGAAATCGCTCAGGTTTTCGCTCGCTTCACGCAGGGATTCCAGGGTCTCGGCAAGATTGGCGCGGTTGCTGATCAATGCCCGGTCAAGGTTTGTGATGAGGGATCCCGCTGTGGTGGTGGTCTTGCTCAGCTCTTTGATCAGTTCATCAAGCTTCGCGTCCCTCAATTGAGCGGATATGGCATTAATATTCACCACCATGGAGTCAATTTCAGCAGATTGCAGTACATAATTAACCCTGTCTATGGACTGGTTCAGCTTTCTGCTCATTTCTGCGGTATTGGCTACAACTACATTCAGGTTTTGGAGGGTTTCGCCGATATTGGCAAGGCTGGCCTCATCGGTTATGGAACGGATGTTAACAGCGATCTGCTCAATCTTTTCTGCGATCGAGACTGCTCTGTCGGTGATGTCTTCAATCGCTGTGGTACCTTTTTTAATATAGCTTTTTGGCTTAAGTAGCCTGGACTCGTTCGTTCCTCCGCGGATCTCCACTGCCTTAACTCCAGTGATCCCCATCATGACCGTAACAGCTTCGCTGTCTTCCTTCACCGGAGTCCCCTTGGCAATGTTGATGGTCAGGATCACCTTGGTCACGTCTTTGGGGTTGATCTTGATATCAACAATTCTGCCCACCGGGACGCCATGATAATTCACGGCACCGCCCTCTTGGAGCCCACTCACGGAATAATTCTCAAACTCGATATAATAGGTGTCGACTCTTTCAATGATGCTCTTGCCGGCGACCACGATAAAAAACCCGAGCAGTAGTAATCCACCTGCGATCACAAATATGCCCAATCTGGTTTTTGCTGTTTTTGAAACCATGTAAACTTCCTTTTTACGGGTTGAAGACGATATCCCCGGTGAGCAGGCGGCTTTTGAGATGGACGGGATGGTCGGTGGAAAGGCTGACCCTGCCTTCGCAGATCACATCCTCGCCAAAGCTGATGTCGCCTGTGACCTTGAGCGAGGTGCAGCCCGTCAGAGACGGCACTCCTTCTTTAAAGCGGGACAGAAGCTGATCGATGCTGCCGTAATGGCGCTCGTCCAGCTCGATCGCGGGTATGGATTCCACGCCGCGCCGCATTACGACCTGGTATTGGTCGTTCAGTTCATAGAGGTCAGACCAGATGGCCAGCAGATCGTTGTTTTTCTTGACCGGTGCGAAACGGGACCGGGGAACGATCAAAGCCCGGGAGCCGTTGAAGACGCTGATCGCTGCTCCCATTGCCGTTTCAAGCTGATAGACAGGGGTGCCGTCCACGACCTTGGGATTGATGATCAGCGGCAGGAGCATGATCCCTTCTCCGGCGATCAGGTTCCATTGCAAGGCCTTGAGATCGATCCAGAGGTTGTTGGTGTTGAAATATTGATACTTCTGGATGTTCTGGAATTCTTCGAGCTCTTCCGGCGGGCATTGCGCGATCTCGCGCAACAGGAGCTGGCCGCCTTTGTCCTCGCTGAGGTGGCCGCCCTTGTTGTCGATTTCCGTGCGCCGGCAGACCTCCATCAGGAAATGGATGCCATTTTCCTCCATGTATGCCGGGATGCAGGTGTCGACGGTGGCGCCGAGGTTGTCCGAATTGGAAACAAAGGCGTAACGATAGCCGGAGTCGATCATCCTGTCCAGGAGCCCGGATGAACTGAGCGCGGCATAGATATCCCCATGGCCGGGGGGATTCCACATTTTGGCCTTGTCCTCATTCTCATAGGGTTTGAGATTGTCCTGCCGAATGCGGGGAAACTTGTTTTGCACAAAGGATATCGGCAGGGGCTGGCGCTCAAGGTCAGGATATTTCTTCAGGTATTCCAAGGTGTCGGATTCAGTGTTGTAGCTGTTCATGAACATCAGCAGGGCCTGATATCCCGTCCTTGCTCTGAGGGTCAGCACCTGGCGGGTGATGATATCCAGAAAATTCATGTTGCCTTTCACCGGCAGCAGGCTTTTGGCAGAACTCAGCCCCATGCTGGTTCCCAAGCCTCCGTTGAGTTTGATCACCGCGACGCTTTTGAGGATATTCTCGCGCCGCTGGGATAGCAGCGCTTCGTAGCTGAGCAGGTTTGTTTCCGACGGGGCCTTGATCTCAGACCCGGGGATCATTCCCTTTTCACCCTTGGCCAACATCCTGTAATAGGCGCCAAATGTTTTGATCACGCTATCGGGGAGCGAATTTGCCTTCATTTGCTTGACGAATTGATTCAACATCCTGTTTCCTCAGTCTTGGTTTTTTGCCAGCAGTTTCTTCACCAGCGCGTCGATCCGGCCATCATCCATGGCGCTGGGAACTGTGATGTGCCCCGCTTCGGAATGCGCCTCGTTCCAGGCTTGCACCGTGCTGACCGCGTTGGGGTTGCGGGCCCAGCCACGCCGGGCGACTCCACCCATCACATCCCAGGAAAGGCCTGAGCGAACCACCTTGTCCATGGCCTCGCTGCCGTCCAATACTATGCCGTTGCCGCCATTGACGGAGCGGCCGATCCCCACGCCGCCGCCATTGGAAAGCACAACCAGGGTCATGCCGCGGGCGATGTTTCCCCCGAAACAATGGGTGGCCATTTCCGCCATGACGTTGCTTCCGTCGCGGATGTTGGCAGTTTCCCGGAAGGGGGAGTCGGTGCCCGAGGTATCATGATGATCCCGTCCCAGCATCACGGGGCCGATCTCGCCTGACCGGACCATGTGATTGAATTTCAAAGCGATGCGCACCCTGCCTTCTTCATCGGCATAGAGTATGCGCGCCTTGGTGCCCACCACGAGCTTGTTTTCCCCGGCCCCGGCGATCCAGTTGTGGTTGTCCCGGTCCATGGAGTTGCGGTTTGGATCGATCAAGGCTTGCGCGGCCGCGTCGGTCTTTTGCAGGTCGCTGTCTTTCCCGCTCAGGCAAACCCAGCGGAACGGCCCATAGCCAAAGTCGAAACAGAGTGGGCCCATGATATCCTCCACATAGGAGGGGAAAATGAAGCCTTCGCTGGTGTTGACCCCGTTTCGCGCGATGCTGCGCTCGCCCGCGTCAAACACCGAGGCCATGAAACTGTTGCCATAGTCCCAAAACCGTGCCCCCTTGGCGCAGAGGCGCTGGATGACGTGGAAATGGCGTTTCAGCGACTCATCGACGTGCTGCCTGAAAAGTTCAGGGTCAGAGGACAGCAATGCCCGCCCTTGCTCAAAACTGAGCCCGGCCGGAGTGTATCCACCCTCATAGACGGCATGGCAGGAGGTTTGGTCGGAAAGCAGTTCCGCTTTGATGTCATATTTGTCAATATACTCCAGCAGATCGACTATGTTGCCGCTGTAAGCTATGGATAGCGGTTTTCCGCTCTGCCGGAACTCATCGGCCCAAGCGAAGATCTCGGCCAGGTCGGAAGATACCCTGCCCACCCAGCCCTGGCTGTGGCGGGTTTCGATCCGG
>JAHYIU010000005.1 GCA_019429425.1 Candidatus Syntrophosphaera sp. | reverse complement strand
GCCAGGTTTTTGGTCACGTATTCGGCGATGGCCAGAAGCTGGGGCATGCTGGCAAAGGGTTTGCCGGTGTAATCCTGGTCCAGCCCGGCGACTATCACCCGGAATCCTTTATCCGCAAGGTCGTCGCAGACATCCACGATCGATTCGTCAAAGAACTGGGCTTCGTCAATGGCCACGATCTTGATCTCGTCCTTTAGGTATTCATAAATCTCCGCTGGCGTATTGATCGGAATCGAGGGCGCCTGCATCTGCGAATGCGAAACTATGTTATTGGCATCATAGCGT
Source organism: Candidatus Syntrophosphaera sp. (assembly GCA_019429425.1). Lineage (NCBI taxonomy): Bacteria > Pseudomonadati > Candidatus Cloacimonadota > Cloacimonadia (SeqCode) > Cloacimonadales (SeqCode) > Cloacimonadaceae (SeqCode) > Candidatus Syntrophosphaera > Candidatus Syntrophosphaera sp. The sequence continues at coordinate 57,746 of JAHYIU010000005.1, read as the reverse complement.
TTGTCGATCGCCGGTTTGAAGACCAGCAAAGGCTGGCGGGCATATTCAGCGCGGCGAATGCGGCGGATCAGTTCCTCCGTCTTGCCGCTGAACATGCTGCCGCAGATAACTTCTATCCAGCCAGTCTTTTGATTTATGATATTCACGGTCGCTCCTATGACTAACTTACCTGAAAATACACCCTTAAAGAAGCCCCGATTTTGTCAATCGATAAAGTGCTTTACCCAGTATAAAGATGATGGGCGATGATGCCCGCGGCCACAGCCACATTGAGCGACTCGATCCCCCGGCCCATTTCCACGGTGACAACCGAATTCGCGGCTTGCATCAGTTCAGACGATATGCCATGCGCCTCCGAGCCGAGGACAATGATCACCCTGTCTTCCGGGGAGAGGCGCAAATCTCGCAAAGGGCTCCCGGAACGCGCGTCCGTGACAAGCAGCCTGGCATCTTTTGCCGTTATTCCCTCAAAGCCCAAAACTTCATAAGGAACCGCATAGACGCTACCCAGAGAAGCCCTGATCACTTTGGGAGAGGATATCTCCACACAGCTTGGAGACAAGAAGAGCGAATCCAACGAAAAAGCGGCAGCCAGGCGAAAGATGGTGCCCAGGTTGCCCGGATCGCTGATTCCATCAAGGTAGAAAGCGCGCCTGAAATCCACTCTGTGAGGTTCTGGCACCGGAAAAAGCGCCGCCAGGCCCGAAGGATGCTCGCTGTCGCAGATTGCTGCGAATTCCCAATCTCGCAGTTCGAAAGCAGGAACGCCGTCCCACATGGCCTTCCCACCCTCTCCGAGGTATTGTTCAATCGGCGTGAGTCCGTATTCCTTCATCTGAAGGAGGATCCGGATCCCTTCCACCACCACCCTGCCCTCTGCCAGGCGGTATTTTTTCTGCTTCAGTTTCGCCAGTTCCTTGATCCGGTTCTTGCTCAGTTTGGAGTATTCCATAGCTGTTCCCAATTCCCTGATTGGCAGTTATCTACGAACTTATCCACATTGGCCGTGGATAAAGTCCATTTTACAACATCTTGTCTTGCAATACCTTGGCAAATGCGCCAAAACACACTTCCAAGTTATCCACATCTTATCCACAAAATCCGCAAAGCCTCGTTTTCTATAGAATTGTGAGTTTTTGCTGACGCCACTTACTGCCAGCTTTCAATTTCAGGACATACACTCCCCGGGCCAGATGGCGGAATTCCTCTTCGGCGGAAAGCAGCCAGTTTCCTTCCCCGGCTTCATTCTGCTGAAAACTCCGGGACAGCACTTTCTGGCCACGGATGTTGAACAGGGTCAGATCCACCTGCCCTTCCAGGCCATCCGGCAAATACCAGCGCGCGGAGGCCGATAACCTGTCTCTAACGGGATTGGGAACCATCAGTAGTTCCAAGCCGGGCTCGGGGAACTCATACTGGAATGAAGTTGATTCCGACCAATTGCCGCAGGTATCCATGCATTTAACTGTCACTGATCCGAACTGCCAGACCGGAAGGCGTACCCAAAAAGAAGCTTCTGAAACCGCCGGATTAAAGTATGACACATCGCAATCTTCGCTGCTGCCTTGAAAGAGACACACTTGGTAACTCAAGGAGTCCGGATCTGCCGGCTGGACAATGCGAAACTGGAGCGTCCCCAAAACCACTGATTGCTCGGAAACCTCAGGCAGATCCGGCGGAACGGTATCACCCAAACCCCTGTTCAGAAACCTCAGCCACTGCGTGGAGGCAAACTCCAATTTGCGATATTGCCTCCACCAGCCGTCAAAATACTGCCTGTGCCAGGGAAACCAGATCGCCGCGGAGCCGACCGGATAGGCCACCAGCGGAATGTTGAGGTTCCCCGCGAACACGACGCATTCTTCCCATTGCGTGAGCATTTGGTATGGCCAATAAAGGATCTCCAGGCTGGGAGGGATGACCGAGCAACTGGCTATGAACTCGGCAATGTCCACATCGCAATAGGCCGTATTCATTTCCCACAGGCCGTCACGGATGTGCTCAACGATCGCCGGGGCCATGGAGACGCCATAAAGGCTCAGATTCGTGATCCTCTCATAAAATTCCGGTAGGGGCGAAGTTCTGATCCCCGAACAGGTGAGGGGAACGGTGAATCCGCCCGGATTCTGGACCCCCCCCGGTTCATAAGATTCCAGGTATTTCTGCGGGATCTGCTCAGCCAACTGCTCCGGGCCCAATGACGCGAACAACGGGACCATGGTCTGATAGGGAAAACCGGCGGCGGGGACGAGTTCCGCGGAACCGATCACGTAATCCGCAGCGTGCATCACTTCGGCCAGGACTTCCAGGCTCTGCATGCTGCAGGCGTCGAAAAGCAGGATATCCAGATGCGGAATGCCGGTCAGGGCCTCTTTCAGGTCGCCGTTGGCCACGCTCATCAGAGACTGGGACCCGTCATCGGGGCAGATCCATTTGAATTCCTCCTGCTTGAACCAATTGTCCCCATGCCCCCAGATGACCAGCATCCTGCGTTGGGAAGGATAGCGCTCAAAGCCCCAGTTGATGAAGCTTTTCAGGGTCTGGGGATCGCCGCTGTCGATGCTGCCGAGGTTGGCCAGGAGGGGTGAAGTTATCTGGGCAGAGGAATCCTGCCTGATCCTGCGCCTCTGGCCTCCCGGATAGCTTGAATTGACGGGCATGTCCGTCTGCACGATCAGGTTCAGGTTTCCAGGCATGGACACCGATTCCATGTCGTTCACGTCCTGCACCGCGTTCTGCCAAAGGTTGTTATCCGCAGCCATATAGACCAGGACAGTCCAGGTTTCGGCCACAACAGGGGTCAGGAACAGAATTCCCAACAGCAGGAGGAGGCACTTTTTCATGGATCGGCTGTTCTCTACACCCTTTAATACGGATATTCGTGCGCTTGTTCCAAACCGCTGAGCACGCGGACTCCGCCCATGCTGAGGGCTTCCATCTCTTTTTCGCCGGGATAAAGGTGCACAGGGGCGATGAAGCCCACCCGGGATCTGATCTGCTCAACGATGTAATCGTTATAGACCAAACCTCCGGACAGATAGATGGCATCGACCCTGCCCTTGAGGACAGTGGCGCAGACGCCGACCTCTTTGGCCACCTGATAGCACATGGCATCGAGGATAAGCTTGGCCTTGGCATCGCCTTCCTGGATGCGCTTGTTGACCTCGATCCCGCTGTCGGTGCCGAGATATGCCATCAGGCCGGCGGTTTTGGTCAGATAATTTACCAACTCCTTATGGGTGTATTTACCGCTGTAAGCCAGCTCGAGCAGATCACCGATGGGCAGCGCGCCAGCTCTCTGCGGCGAAAAGGGGCCCATTCCCAAGAGGGCGTTGTTCACGTCAACCACACGTCCGCCCAGGATCGCCGCGACCGATATCCCGCCGCCCATGTGCACTCCGATCAGGTTGGTTTCCTCAAACTTCTGGCCCAGCTCCTGGGCCATCAAACGCGCGATGTATCTGATGTTGAGCGCGTGGAACAGCGATTTCCGCTCGATCTCCGGAATCCCGGAAATGCGGGCCAGATCGCCAAATTCGTCCACCACCACCGGATCGACTATGAAACCCGGAATGCCAAGCTCCTGGGAAATCGCGTCTGCTATGAAGGCCCCCAGGTTGGAAGCGTGGATGCGCCCCCAAAGCGCCGGGTCCTTCAGATCGCGCAGCATATTCGGGCAGATCTTCCAGGTACCGCCGGAAACGCCGCGAACCAGTCCGCCGCGACCCACAACCGCGTGTAGGCTATCTGGAGCGACCTGATTTTCCTGCATCGCTTCCAAAACGAGTTTCTTGCGGAAATCATACTGCTCGATGATCCCTCCAAAGGGTTCAAGCTCCGCCGGATCGTGGCGCAGCGTTTTTTCAAAAACCGGCCGGTCTCCGTCGTAGACGGCGATCTTGGTCGAAGTCGAGCCGGGGTTGATGGCGAGAATGCGATAGGACATTGATCCTCCCTGTCATGGATTTTTATATTTTTTTTCATGTTCTGCCACACCCCCCCTTTTGTCAATCTTTTCCTTGACAAGGCCGCCAGCTGGGCGATCAAACCCAAAATCGATTGATCGAATGATATGCCTATGAGAGATTTATCTGGATCTTAATGACATTTTACTTGACATGAATGTACACATCCACACATGGTCTCAAATAAGTTTAAACCCATGGTTGGTGAAAGATGAAAAGACCGATTATACTGCTCTGCGCCTCGATCCTGATCCTGGCCGGCAGCGCTCTGTTCGCTCAGAGCTCTGAGCAAAGACCGTCCAGATTGGAAAAATTGATGTCCAAAATCGAATCCCTGGAAAACGACATTGCCCAGATGGAAGATATTGTTGCCACCCTGGATTCTTTGTTGGAAAGCCGCGGCACGGTTCCTGTCATTGAGTTGCCCGTAGCCAGCCGGGCCGTTCAGGTCATCGACGCCCAACAACCCGCCAGAACGCAGACCGTGGCCTCCGCACAGGCAAACACCGAGCTCAAGCAAAGCAGCACGGCCTCCCTGGCCGTTGTTGAGCCAAAAACTTCCGTGGCCTCAAAACCGGTCATCGAATCCAAACCAGCCGCAACCCCGCAAAATCCTCCCGCAAAGAATCCTGCAGCCGTCCAGCAACCAGTTCAGGAAAAAAAGCCTGAAGCCGCCAAGCAACCTGAAGTTAAATCCACGTCCGCCCCAGAGCCAAAACCGGTCGTTACCCAGCCCAGCGTCGCAACCAAGCCCGCCAAGGCGGCAAAGCAGCTCCAGGAACCTGAACCGGTCAAGGTTGAATTGGTCCGGGATACCCAGCCCCTGGAATGCCTGCCCAAAGACTGCCGGGAAAGCTGGCAGAACCTGAAGATCGGCATGACCAAGAAACAGGTGCAGGCCTTGATGGGCGAGCCCGACAGGAGATCCGAGCGAATCATTGATTATTGGTGCTATGTCACCAGCAAGGGCAACGCCGGATATGTCTATTTCAATGAGGGCAGGCTGTCCGGCCTGGGTGAGCCCTACATCGAATAGCTTCGAGCTCTTTCCAGGTTTCTTTAGCCGCCTGCGCATCCGATCCATACGCAAAGCCCCGTCCCCAGGCAATCATGGCGCTTTCATCCCATCACGGCCTTATCTCCAAATCCTGATCCCCTCTCACATTCATCCAACACATCCCCAATATTGTTCGGGATGTGTAGGGCGAATGTAGCCTAGGCGTGAATTGAGGATATGTCCGCAGAGGCAAAAAAAGGCAGGGATAAAAACCCCTGCCTATAATGTAAGTAGCGCAGATAGATGTGCTATTTGAGGATCAGGATCCTGCTCCGGCCCTGATATCCATCCTGTTGCCAGGCGAGGAAATAGATCCCTGAAGCGAGCCTGGCCCCGGCGCTGTCCTTCACATCCCAGGCCAGTTCACGGCCGGGCTGGAGCTCAATCTCGCGCACCATCTGGCCTTTAAGGTTGAAAACCTTCAGCTTCGCCGGAATGTCCGCTTTGCCCGAAAAACTGAGATTGGCGGTTCCGGAGATGGGATTGGGCCAGATCCGCAGGGTGGGGACGACTGCAGTCACTTCGTCCTGAACTTCTGTGGTGCCTGCCGCGAGGATGAAATTGGCCGATCCGGTCGAGGCGATGAGGGTGTCGTTGTAGAAGAAATTGCTTGGCGTGACCTGGGTTACCATGATGGTCACCGAATTGCCGATGGCCCGGAAGTTAAGCTTGAGCAGGATGCCGTCGCCGGTGAGGGAAGAACCGGCGTCACAACTGACCGAAACGCTCCCCGGCGAATTCACCACCGCCTGGGGTGAATGGCCCTGGCTGATGGTGCCGGTGGCGTCGATGCCCACAAATTCAAGCATGGCGGGGTCGTAGGCCAGGTCAAATTCATAGTGCGTCACGTTCCAGGAGGGAAGCAGATAGGTGGTGCGGATCTCGGTGGTGCCGATCTCGTAATAACCCAGATGCATCACGTTGAGCATGCTGATCGCGCTTTGGGCGAGGGTGGCCACGGGCGCCAGAACTTCCAGCATCAGGTAATCGGTATTGGTGACCGGGGTGGTGTTGAATTTCATCTGGCCGAGGTCAAAGAGGAATTCCCCCGCCTCCAGTGGCATGAAGGTGAAATTGATCAGGTCTCCGGCCCCGAAGAGGTTCGAGGTTCCGTCCCAGTTCACATTGAGGAAGCCGGGGGTCGTTTCGGTGACGGTCAGAGTGCCGTTGGCGGCAATGGTGTTGCTGACGGAAGCGCCGTTGAAGACGATGTGCTCATGGTCGTAAAAGAGTTGGAATTCATAGTGGTCCACGTTCCAGGAACCAAGGATGGGATAGGTGGAGACGGCCAGGTTGAAATTGTTGCCCACGGTGGCACCGACCGCCCGCATCCTGATCCGGGCATTGGCCATGCTGTAGTTTTCCGGAATGCTGTTGATGATCGCGGATTGGAATTCGCTGAAATAGCTGCCGCCGGGATTGATGTTATTCACGTAGTAGTAGCCGTTGTAGGACCCGCTCCAGCCGAAGTTGAAATGGAAAAAGTTGGCCGTGTCGTAGCCATCGACGCAAAAGGCATGCCCGCCGCTGCCGTAGCCGCTGTAATACATGGGGCTGGCATTGTCGATCTGGGCCGTCAGGAGGCTGTTCCAGGCCGCGTCGCTATAGCTGTTCTTACTGTGGAGCGCGGCGTTGGGATAACGGAAATGGTCCACCAGGGCATCGGCCGCGGCTGAGCTTTGGGCGCCGGATCCGTCCGGAGAATAGCCCATGTCCACGGAAACGCCGCAATGATAGAGCAGGGTGGCTATGGGTAGGTTGGAATTTCCGACTGCGTTGGGCATCTCGTCCCAAAGATAGGTGGTGGCGCCGAAATTGGCGCTTTGATATCCGTATCCCGAAGCGTAATAGCTGTTGCTGCCAACCCCGGTGATGGGATGGTTCCAGTATTTCATGACCATGCCCATGGCGGTGGCCACACAGCCAGCCCAAACATGTCCGCCCGGGCCCTGCGGGTCAACCGGGCAAAGCTCATTGTAAGGCCAGCCCTGGTCCCAATTGGAGGCCAGCAAAGGCTGCACGGCGCGATTCTGTTTGTAGCCGGGATCCACCCTGCCGTTTCTCAACTCCTGCCATTTATCTTTATTTTCGGGTATCTCCAAACCGCTCTGGATGATCTGGGCGATCTGCAACTCGTAATAGCCGACCCAATCCAGGAATGTGGAGTGAAGAAGCTGGGGCTGGCTGAAAGCCTCGGCCGAGTAGCCCAGAACGGGGATGGAATTGTCATCGGCAGACATCAGCACGAAAGCGCCGTCGGCAAAACTGACCAAATAGACCAGGGGAAGGTCTGGATCGCTTTTATCATAAGCACTCGCGCCGGCTGAAAAACTTCCCTGCCTGAACTGAAGGACCTGAGCCACAGCGGAGCCGTTGGAAACCCCGGATGGCGAGTCGAGCAGCCAGGTTTGGGCAATCTTGGCCGCATCCCCAGGCTGGATGAAAGCAGCCGTCAGAGGCAGGTGGATCAAGCTTAGCAGCAAGCCCAAGGCCAGCACTGCGCAGAGTCTGTTGTTAAACGGAAAATTCATTTTTCCTCCTATAAATTGACATCAAGTATGATGCAATTTTTATTCCATATAACGGTTTGCCAAACAGTTAATCCCATTGCTCCCAATCCGATGTCCGGACGGGCACATCCCTGGGATGGATTTCCAAAAAAAAATAAGCGGGACCGGGGTCCCGCTCGATTGGATAAGACGTATGATTGTGAGAACTAGCGCCTGAGATGCGCGAAAGCCCTGTTGGCCTCGGCCATCTTGTGGGTGTCCTCGCGTTTCTTGATCGAAGCGCCTTCTTTCTTGTAGGCGGCAATGAATTCACCGGCCAGTTTTTCGATCATGGTCTTCTCGCTGCGGGCACGGGCATAGCTGATCAGCCAGCGAAATGCCAGGGCCTGGCCGTTCTTTTCATTGACCTCGGTGGGTATCTGGTAGTTCGATCCGCCCACGCGGCGCGAAACGACCTTCACCTGGGGGCGCACATTGTCCAGGGCTGTTTTAAAGACTTCCAGCGGAGGCTGTTTGGTCTTTTCGGCGATGATGTCGAAAGCGCCGTAAACGATCTTTTCCGCAATGCTCTTCTTACCCTTTTTCATCAGGCAGTTCATGAACTTGGAAACAACGACATCGTTATACTTGGGATCCGGAAGAACTTCGCGGACGACTGCTTTTTTCTTTCTGGGCATGTTTCATTTCCTCCGCTTACTTCTTCGCCTTGGGACGCTTGGTCCCATATTTTGAACGGGATTTGGTGCGTTTTTCCACACCCGCGGAGTCGAGGGCTCCGCGCACGATATGATAGCGCACGCCGGGAAGGTCTTTGACACGACCGCCGCGAACCAGCACGATGCTGTGTTCCTGCAGGTTGTGGCCTTCTCCGCCGATGTAGGCTGTAACTTCAAATCCGTTTACCAGACGGACACGCGCAACTTTACGCAAGGCCGAGTTCGGTTTTTTGGGCGTCGTCGTGTAAACACGAGTGCATACTCCGCGCCTTTGCGGACATCCCATAAGCGCCCTGTTCTTTTTTTTCTTTTCGATCTCGGTCCGGCCTTTTCTAATCAGTTGATTAATGGTTGGCACTGATTACCTCCATGATATTTATCTTTAGTTGGTTAGAAATTGAAATAATCCTCCGCTTCCTCATCTCCTTGCGGATGGGCAAAGCGGTCGACAATCTGGGCCACTGTTTCGCCGGAATTGACAGCTTCCTCAAGCATGGTGTTGTAAAGCTTGGTTCCGGTTCCCACAGGGATGCGATGGCCCAGGATGATGCTTTCCTTGAGTCCTTCGAGGCGGTCGACGCGTCCCTCGATGGAAGCCTTGGTGAGAACCTTGGTGGTTTCCTGGAAGGATGCGGCGGAAAGCCAGCTATCGGTGAGCAGAGAGGTTTTGGTGATCCCCAGCAGGAGTTGTTCGAACTGCGCGGGAGTCTTGCCAAATTGGATGATCTCGCGGTTTTCCTTCTCCACGGTGATCTTGTCCACGATGTCCCCTTCGAGGAAGGAAGTGCTGCCGCTATCGGTAATGCGCACCTTTTTGAACATCTGGCGGATGATCACACTGACGTGCTTGTCGTCGATCTTCACGCCCTGTTTGCGGTAGATCTCCTGCACTTCGTTGAGGATCATGAGCTGGGCTTCTATGATACCTTTTACCAGCATGTCGTGCGGATCGAAGGGGCCGTCGGATAGGGCGTCGCCGCTTTCCACATGGTCGCCCTGGTGGACTATGATCCGCTTGCCTGAAGGAATGGAATATTTCCTGCCGGCGAGGGGCTGGCCTTTTTTGACCATATCACCATCGCTGACAATGCTTTCCTGCATGGGCGGGATCTCCAGGACCCTTCCGCAAAGAGCGGCTCCGGCTTTCACATTCTGGTCGTTGCTGACGATGATCTGCATTCCCTTGGGGATCTCGTAGACCGTCGCTTTGGCATTGCGTTTGGCGATGGAGACCATCTTTTTCTTATTTTCTTCCACGATGGTCACCTTGCCATCCTTTTCCGCATAGACCGCCTTGTCGGTCAGGATGACTATCTGATCCTGGAATTCGTCAGATTGAACCTGGATCTTGCCGTCGATGGGGGCAAAGACCCCGTTTTGCGGTGTGACGAAGATATCGCGGCCTGTCTTTTTCAAACCGCCGATGGTGACGATCCCTTCGATGTCCGAGATCTTGGCCTTGTCCTTGGGCACGCGGGCTTCGAAAAGATCCTGTACGCGGGGCAGGCCGCCCGTGATGTCGCGCTGTTTGATCGTCATGCGCGAGGTCTGGCCCAGAATGTCGCCCGTATGCACGAAGCTTCCGTCTTCCACGCGTATCACCAGCCCTGACGGCAATGGGATAAACACCGCGCTTCCTTCTTCGCTGACCACGCGGAACTGCGGCTGCTTCTTTCGGTCTTTGGATTCGATGATCGTGATGTCGCGGGAATAGGTGATGTCGTTGTATTCTTCTTTGAAGGTAATGTCCTTGACGAAGTTTTCATAATGCAGGACACCCTTGGCGGTCGAGATCAGGGGATTGTTGAACTGGTCCCAACTGAGCAGTTTGGTGTTTTGAACGACCTTCTGCCCATCGCGCACATGCACCGTGGCCGCGTATTCGACCTTGTATTCTTCCAATACCTTCTTGTTTTCTTCATCCATGATGAAGATCTTGCCCAGATGGCTGACCGATATGAGCTGGTTATCGATGTTCGAAACCGTGTTCATGCGGTCGAAGCGGATGAAGCCGTCATGGCTGGCAACAACTTCCGCCAATTCGGTCGTGGTGCTGGCGGCGCCTCCGATGTGGAAGGTCCGCAGAGTTAGCTGCGTGCCGGGCTCACCAATGCTCTGGGCCGCAATGATGCCAACCGGATCGCCAACCGTGGCTGGTTTTTGCGTGGCCAGGTTGCGCCCGTAGCATCTGGCGCAGATGCCTCGCTCGGCTTCGCAGGTCAGCACTGAACGCACATGAACGCTGATAATGCCGTGATTTTGGATGGTACGCGCCATTTTATTGCTTATCTCCTGTCCGCTATGGACAAGGACTTTGCCCGTGACCGGATCGACCACATCGTCAACAGCAGTCCTGCCTTGGATGCGATCAGCAAGTGTGGTTACAACTTCGTTGCCTTCCTTGAGGACACTCATGTGCACGCCACGGCTGGCTCCGCAGTCTTCCATTTGGATGATGGCATTTTGAGCCACGTCGACCAGGCGGCGGGTCAGGTATCCAGCGTCAGCCGTTTTGAGGGCTGTATCTGCCAGTCCCTTGCGGGCGCCGTGGGTTGAGACGAAGTACTCCAACACCGTGAGGCCGTCGCGGAAATTCGATTTGATCGGAGTTTCGATGACATCGGCGCCACCGGTGGAGCCGATCTTGGCAGGCTTGTCCATCAAGCCGCGCATGCCGCCCAATTGCTTGATCTGGTCCTTGCTGCCCCTGGCCCCGGATTTGAACATCATATAGATGGAGTTGAGCCCGTTTCTGCTGTGCGAGAGCTCTTCCATCATCTCGTCGGTCACGCGGACAGTGGTCTTTTTCCAGAGGTCGACGATGCGCCCGAAACGCTCGTTTTCGGTGATGCCGCCTTTCTGGTGAAGGTCAAACACCTTCTTGACCTCTTCCTCGGACTGCTCGATGATCTCATCCTTGCGTTTGGGAGCAACGATGTCGCTGAAACTGAAGGTCACTCCGGCCCGGGTGGCATAGCCAAAGCCAAGCTCCTTGAGTTGGTCAAGCATCTGGGCGGTCCGCCATTGCCCCACCGCGTCAAAACAAAGCATGGCAAGGTCATTCAGTTTGCCTTTATCATAGGTGATGTTTTGGAATCCCACCTCAGGCGGAATTATCTGGTTGAAGATAACCCTGCCAACCGTGGTCGAGATAAAATTGTTGTCGACTTTGACCCGAATCCAGGTGTGCAGGTCCAAACTACGTTCCCCTTCCATTTCTCCTTTGATGGCGTATAGTTGTTCTTCCGCTTCATAGGCGGCCATCACTTCATCTGGGCTGTAGAAATGACGGACCTTCGATACGTCTTCCGGTTCGGGATGTTCGATCATGGTCAGGTAGTAGCAGCCGAGCACGATGTCCTGGTTTGCCGCCATGGCCAGCCTGCCGTTTGCCGGCAGGAGCAGATTGCGGGTCGCAAGCATCAAAACCCTTGCTTCGATCTGGGCTTCGGTGGACAGAGGCACGTAAACGCCCATCTGGTCACCGTCGAAGTCCGCGTTGAAAGGAACGCAGACCATGGGATGCAGTTGGATGGCCTTGTTGTCCGTAAGCACAGGCATGAAGGCCTGGATGCCCAAACGGTGCAAGGTCGGCGCGCGGTTGAGCAGAACGGGATAATCCTTGATCACATCCTCCAGGATGGACCAGATCTCCGGCTGTTTCTTCTCAATGAGCTTTTTGGCGTTTTTGACCTTGTCCACTTCGCCCATCTTCTGCAAGCGCTCGATGAGGTAGGGCTTGAAAAGTTCGACGGCCATATCCTTGGGAATGCCGCATTGATACAGCTTCAGTTCCGGCCCGACCGTGATCACGGAACGTCCGGAGTAGTCAACGCGTTTTCCCAGCAGGTTCTGGCGGAACCGGCCTTGTTTTCCTTTCAGCTGATCGGTCAGGGATTTCAGGGGCCGATTGCCTCTGCCCCTCACCGGGCGCGGTTTGCGCGAATTGTCGATCAGGGCGTCCACGGCTTCCTGGAGCATGCGCTTTTCGTTGCGCAAGATCACTTCAGGAGCGCGAATGTCCAAAAGTTGTTTCAAACGGTTGTTGCGCGTGATCACGCGGCGATAGAGATCATTGAAATCCGCGGTGGCAAATCTTCCGCCTTCCAACGGGACCAGGGGTCTCAGGGTTGGCGGCAAAACTGGCAAGGCTTCCAGGATCATATACTCAGGACGGTTCCCGGACTTGAGGAAGGCATCCACGATCTTCAGCTTATTGATCAGCTTCTGCTTGTGCAGGGTGGCCTTTTCCATCTTGAGGCGCGAACGGATATTCAGGGCCTCATTATTGAGATCAATGCGGGCCAGTAACTCCCGGATCGCTTCCGCGCCCATCATAGCGAGGAAATTGTCCCCCACCTTGTCCTTGATCTCGTAGTATTCGTCGACTTCGATCAGTTCATATTTCTCATAGGGGCTGTCGCCCGGGTCGATGACGATGAAGGATTCGTAATAGAGGATGCGTTCCAGGTCTTTGACCGTCATGTCCAGCAGGGTGCCTATCTTGCTGGGAGCGCTCTTCACGAACCAGATGTGGGCTATGGGGACCGCGAGGGAGATGTGCCCCATGCGGGTCCTGCGCACGCGGGATGTGGTCACGAGCACGTTACAGCGATCGCAGACCGTATTGGCAAAGCGTTTCTTTTTATACTTTCCGCAGGCGCATTCATAGTCCCGTTCCGGGCCAAAGATCCTTTCACAGAACAAGCCGTCCTTTTCTGGTTTGAGGGTGCGGTAGTTCAGGGTGTCCGGTTTGGTGACCTCACCGTGGGACCATTCGTTGACGATGGTTTCCGGCGCGGCGAGTTTGATGCGCACGAAATCGTAATCATTGGGGCGGATTTCACGTCTGGTGTCTTTTAACACGCCTACCTCCCTTCGCTCTTTTCTGATTCTTTGATGAACTCAATGTCGAAACCCAGCGATTTGAGCTCGCTGATGAGCACATTGAAGGATTCCGGAACACCCGGAGCCGGAGGGTTTTCCCCTCTGGTGATGGCCTTGAATGCGTTGTTCCTGCCATCCACGTCATCTGATTTGATGGTGAGCATTTCTTCCAGAAGGTGGGCCGCGCCGTAAGCTTCCAAAGCCCAGACCTCCATTTCTCCCAGACGCTGCCCGCCGTGCTGGGCTTTTCCACCCAGGGGCTGCTGCGTGATGAGGGAATAGGGGCCCGTGGAGCGGGCGTGCATTTTGTCCGCCACCAGGTGGTTCAGCTTCATCATGTAAATGATGCCGATGGTAACCCTTTCTTTGAAAGGCCTGCCGGATTTTCCGTCGTACAAGACCTGTTTGCCGTCCACCGGAAATCCCGCTTCACTGAGGGCTGACTCAATGTCCTGGACGGACGCACCGTCAAAGATTGGGGTTTCCACATCATAGCCAAGAGCATGGGCAGCCATGCCCAGATGGGTCTCCATGATCTGTCCGATGTTCATGCGTGAGGGCACGCCCAGGGGGTTCAAAACTATGTCCACCGGGGATCCGTCTTCCGTGAAGGGCATATCCTCGATCGGGGCAACAATTGAGATCACGCCCTTGTTGCCGTGCCGGCCGGCCATTTTATCGCCGACCTCGATCTTGCGTTTCTTGGCCACGAAGACCTTCACCATCTTGCGAACTCCATAGGGAAGCTCATCTCCATGCTTGATCCGTTCGCGGGATTTGCGGTAGATGTTTTCGCTTTGTTCGAGGGATTGTTTTATCTTGAGGATGATGTCGCTGTAGATCTGTTCGTTCTTGGCGTGATCAGCAACAAGTTCGGCTTCCAGGTCCAGTTTCTTGAAGTTTATGCGTTCGAGGTCCTTCTTGGTGATCTTCTTGCCAGGCATGATAAAGTGCGCGTTTGTCTTCTCGTCCCAGATATTCTTGGCCACTTCGCCGAGTAACGCGGCGCTGAGCTTCTCTTCCTTGAATTCCTCCACTTTCTTGCGGCGAAGGTTGAGGTCGTTTTTAAGCTTGATATACTTGTCGTCCTGATCTTCCAGGCTTTCTGCCCCCTCTTCCAGGCGCGAGAACATCTTAACGTCGATGACCACGCCCTCCATGCCGGGTTTGGCTTTCAGAGAACTGTTGGTGAAATCTCCAGCACGGTCGCCAAACAGCGCCCGCATCAGGTTTTCTTCGGGGGAGGGATCGATCTCGATACTCTTGGGGGTAACCTTTCCAACGATGATATCCCCGGCGTGGATCACTGAACCGACGCGGATGATTCCTGTTTTATCCAGATTCCGGAGCGCATGGGCCGGCACATTGGGAATGTCGTATGCAAGTTCCTCACGGCCATTCTTCACGTTGCGGACAAGTACCTCCATCTCTTCGATGTATATGGAGGTCAGGGTGTCTTCCCGGGCCACTTTTTCGCTGAGAATGATGGCGTCTTCATAGTTGTAACCGTACCAGGGCATGAAAGCCACGAGCATGTTGGTCCCCAAGGCGAGACGATTGTCTTCGACGCAAGCGCCGTCAGAAATGGGTTGTCCCTTCCGGACAGTGTCCCCAATCCGGACCACCGGCCTCTGATTATTGCAGGTATCCTGGTTGGTACGGACAAATTTCTTCAGTTCGATGCGGTTGCCGGTCCCGAGGTAGAATGCCTCGTCCTTCTCACTCAGCGGTTTGATCTCCACATAGGAGGAGGTGACGTTGGTGACCACTCCGTCATAGGGGGCCACCGCAATGTTGGAAGTGTCCGAAACGGCGATCTTTTCCATGCCGGTGCCGACGATGGGAGCGACAGGATTGATCAACGGAACCGCCTGGCGCTGCATGTTTGAGCCCATCAGTGCGCGGTTGGCGTCGTCGTGCTCGAGGAAGGGGATCATGGCGGCGGATACGGAAACCATCTGCTGGGGAGCCACATCCATATATTGCACCTGCTTGGGATCAACCAAAATAAATTCCCCTTTTTCGCGGGCAAACACTGCTTCATCGGTTATCCTGCGCTTATCGTCAAGATGCACATCGCATTGGGCGATGATGAAGTTTTCTTCCTGGGCAGCATCGAAAAACTCATAATCGTCCGTGATCCTGCCATCGACCACTTTCCGATAAGGCGTTTCGATGAAACCGAACTGGTTGATCCGGGAGTAGATTGAAGGTGAAACGATCAGTCCGATGTTGGGCCCTTCGGGTGTTTCCACCGGGCAAACCCTGCCGTAGTGGGAAGCATGGACATCGCGGACCTCAAAGCCCGCCCGTTCGCGGGTCAGGCCGCCTGGTCCCAAAGCCGAGAAGGCACGTTTATGCCGCAGGGCCGCCAGCGGATTTGTCTGTTCCATGAACTGGGATAGTTGGCCGGTGAGGAAGAACGACTGCACCACAGAGATAAGCGCGTTGCTGTTCACCAGGTCGTGCACTGTGATCTCGTCTGTGTTCGAAATGGCCATGCGTTCCTGGATGATGCGCGCCACCATGGATAACCCGGTCTTATATTGCTCCTGTAGCAATTCGCCAACCGTGCGGACGCGGCGGTTGGACAGATTGTCTATGTCGTCGACCTCATCCTTGTCGTTGTAGATATTGATCAGGGTTTTGAATATGTGGACGAAATCCTCGACGCAAAGCGTGAGGACATTGGGATCGACGTTGATGCCCAAGCGAGTGTTGATCTTGTAGCGACCCACCTCATCAAGATTGTACCTTTTCTCATTGAAGAACATCCTGTCCACAAGCTGTTTGGCAGCTTCCAGAGGGGCGTCCTCGCCAGGACGGATCAGGCTGTAGATCTTTTTCAGGGCTTCTTCTTGGTTATCGGTGGGATCCTTGGCAATGGTGTTTTCCAAAACCTTGCGGGCAATTTCAAAGTTGTAGTCGATAACCTCGACTTTCTTGATGCCCAGAGATTCCAAATGCTTGATCAGACTGTCGGTGACCTGTTCGTTGGCCAGGGCCTGGGGCTCTTCATTGTCGGGGACCATGATGTCGTGGAATAGGTGGCGGCCTTTGGCTTCCTTGAGCTTGAGATCCTCAGATTCGTAAAAAACCCTGCGCAGGTCGCCGTTCGTGGAAATGCCGATCGCGCGGAGCAGAATGGTCACGGGCAGTTTGCGGCGTTTGTCGATGTGCACATACATCACGTCGTGGATATCTATGTCAAATTCCAGCCAGGATCCGTTATAAGGGATCACTTTTGCCGAATACAGGGTTTTCCCGCTGGGATGCTTTTCCTCCGAGAAAAACACGCCGGGAGAGCGCTGCAACTGTGAGATAACTACCCTTTCGGCACCGTTGACGACAAAGGTGCCCTGTTCAGTCACCAGTGGGATCTCGCCTAGAAAAACGTCCTGTTCGATCGTGTCCTTGTGCTCACGCACGCCCTCGTTTTCCTCAAAGACGCTCAAGCGCATCTTGGCTTTCAGGGGAGCCTGATAGGAAAGGTTTCGTTCACGGCATTCGTCGATGGTATACTTTTCTTGGAGAACGTTATATTCTTGGAATTCCAGCAAAAAATTGCCTTTGACATCCTCAATCGGAAAGATGGACTCAAAAACTTCCTGAAGACCTTTTCGTTCGCGGCGCTGGGGATGAATGTCCTTCTGTAAAAAGTCGTTGAACGAGTCCACTTGCATGGCCAGCAGATTGGGTATTTCCACTTCCGGGATGCCCAGTTCGGCAAAGCGTCCGGAAACCTTGGAAAAACTTTTGATCTTTCTCAAAAGCTCACTCCTTTGCGGTGTCTAACCGTTGCTTGGTAATTGGTTTGCTTTTGTGATTCTTGCATGAGATGCGCTAAACTGCCTGCCGTATGGGATGGACAGGGGTATCGCTCTGACAATCTGAATTCTCTGTAAACTGAAGCATAACAAGTCCAAAAAAAGTCCCTGGGGACTTTTTTTGGACGCTTGAAAGGGTTTGGTATCCCTTACTTAAGTTCGACAGAAGCACCGACTTCTTCGAGTTTCTTCTTAACGGATTCGGCTTCTTCTTTGCTGACTTTTTCCACGACGACTTTGGGCGCGCCGTCGACCAGGTCCTTGGCTTCCTTGAGCCCAAGCTTGGTGATCTCGCGCACGACTTTGATCACGTTGATCTTCTTCTCGCCGGCACTCATCAGATGTACGTCGAATTCGGTCTGTTCTTCCTTGGCTTCCGCGGCTCCGCCAGCGGCAGGAGCAGCAGCAACGGCTACGGGGGCGGCAGCGGAAACGCCAAATATCTCTTCCATCTCTTTGACCAGATCCGAAAGCTCGAGCACTGTCATCTCTTTGATCAGGTCAATAACTTGTTGTTTTTTATCGGACATTTTTCCTCCAGAATGATATGATTATTTTTAGCTTGCCTTATTCTTGGCAATGGCATCGAGCGCATACACAAATTTACGGATGATGCCTTGGGACAGGTTGACAAAGTTGCTGATGGGGGCGTTCAGGCTTCCCAGGACCTTGGCGATCAGCTCCTCGCGGGAGGGCAGCTTGGCCAGGTACAGCAATTCAGCCTGGTTGAACACGTGACCAGTCACGTAACCGGCTTTGAAGCTGGGGAAAGGCGCATCTTCCATCACTTCCTTGACAAATTTGACGAGCACCTTGGCCGGGGCGACCTCGTCTGCATGGCAGATCGCCAGCGCGGTAGGTCCCACCAGGTATTCGTCCAGCTCGTTTATGCCCAGATCATTGAGAGCTATCTTGATCAGGGTGTTCTTTTGGACCAGATAGTCCACCTGCACATCCCGGAATTGGTTGCGCAGCATGTTCACCTGTTCCACGTTAATTCCCTTGTAATCCACCAGTACGATCGCTTTGGCGCCATTCAAACGTTCTTTCAGTTGTGCTACGATGTCTAATTTTCCACTTTGAACCATTTCAACCTTCCCTTAGCTCTTCGCTTCCAGGGTTGCGCTTGCGATTTGCAGTTTGATGCCGGGTCCCATGGTCGAGCAGAGCGTGATGCTCTTGATATAGACACCTTTCAAGGTCGCGGGGCGGTCCTTGAGAACGGCCGCCAGAACGACTTTGAGGTTGTCCTTGAGCATCTCCGCGGAAAAGCTGATCTTGCCAAAGAGGATGTGCAGATTGCCGAATTTATCGACACGGTAGGCGATCTTGCCCCCCTTTGATTCCTCAACAGCTTTTCCCACGTCCATGGTAACGGTACCAACCTTGGGATTGGGCATCAGGCCGCGGGGGCCCAAAATCCTTCCCAGTTTGCCGATCCGTCCCATCAGGGTGGGTGTGGTGACCACGACGTCGAAATCGAACCAACCGCCCGAAATCTTTTCCATCAGATCATCCAATCCAACGTAATCGGCGCCAGCTTTCCTGGCTTCGTCTGCCTTGTCGCCTTCGGCAAAGACCAGCACGCGCGTGACCTTGCCCGTTCCATGGGGCAAAACCAGCGAGTTGCGGATCTGCTGATCGGCTTTTCGAGGATCGACCCCCAGATTGAAATGAACCTCGACGGTCTCGTCGAACTTGGAAGCCGGATACGTCTTCAAGATCTTCAGAGCTTCGTCGATCTCATACCTTTTCTGGCGGTCATACATCGAATAGGCAGTGTTGTACCTTTTACTATGTTTCATTGACTCTCCTTATGATTACAATCTCCTGCACAGGGGGCATCAGTCGTCAACGACGACTCCCATGCTCCTTGCAGTGCCAGCGATCATACTCATAGCAGATTCAAGGGTATTACAATTCATGTCCTGGATCTTGAGCTGGGCGATGGCGCGCAGCTGATCCTGATTGATATGGCCCACCTTGGCCTTGTTCGGCGTGGGCGAGCCTTTGGCCAGCCCAGCTTCTTTCTTGATCAAGATCGAGGCGGGCGGGGTCTTTATCTCAAAAGTAAAGGATTTATTCTTGGCGACATAGATCACCACGGGAAAGACCATCCCGGGCTGGTCGGCCGTTTTTTCGTTGAACTGGCGGCAAAATTCGGGGATATTCACTCCCACCTGGCCCAAAGCGGGGCCGACCGGAGGGGCGGGAGTCGCCTTGCCTGCCGGAAGCTGGAGTTTGAGCATTGCCACGGCGTCTTTTGGTTTTGCCATTCTATTTCCTCATCTATTATAGCTTATTTTCTAATGATTTCCACTTGGTTGGAGTTCAGTTCCACCGGTGTGCGCCTGCCGAAAACAGTCACATCGATCACCAGTTTGGCCCCGTCGTCCGCGACCTTTTGCACGATGCCCTCAAAATCAGAGAATGGACCCGTGGTCACTTTCACCATATCCCCGGGCATGTAGGAAAATGCCTTGCCCGGTTCCTTGTCTCTGTCGGCGATGCCGAGCAGCCTGTTCACTTCCTCTTCGTCCAGAGGAATGGGATCCTTGTGTTCCTTGCTTTGGCCCAAAAACTTGGTGACTCCGGCGATGTTCAGAATGTAGGTCCGGAGTTCAGGGGTCAGGTCCGCTTCGATGATCACGTAGCTGGTGAAGAGCTTGCGCTCGCGCTCGACCTTTTTCCCTTCGCGGATGATGAAGGACTTACGCACGGGAACCAGGAGCTGCCCGACGCATTCGCTCAGCGGAGTTCCTTCCAGGCCTTTTTCGATGGCCGTCTTAACCTTGTTCTCGTGAGACGAGTAGGTATGGATCACATACCATTTCATTATGGCTTGCTGTTCCTTTAAAAGACCAGATTGACGATCTGGCCGAAGCCGTAGTCGACCAGGCTCAGAAAGACGCCCACGATGGCGGAGATCACGATCACTACCATCGTTCCCTCCTTGACGTCTGCCTTGCTGGGCCAGGCCACAGATCTCATCTCAATGTAAACTTCGTGGAAGAAGCGGCTTATCTTTTCGATCAGTTTTTTCATTTTTCTACCATTTAATATTGCTTGCCAAAGCTCGGATCGCAATGCGTCATGTGGCAGGACAGGCAGGAATCGAACCCGCAACCCCCGGTTTTGGAGACCGGTGCTCTACCAGTTGAACTACTGTCCTGCAACATCTATGCCAGCGCTTAGCGCTGTTTGTGCGTCGTGTGTTTCCGGCAACTGGGGCAGAATTTCTTCAGCTCCATCTTTTCCGGATGCTTGCGCTTGTTGCGGGTGGTCGTATAATTACGGTTCTTGCAATCCTCGCAAGCCAGGATGACGATATCTCTCATTGTTTGCTACCGTGCCTATTCGAGCACTTTGGAAACGACTCCGCTGCCGATGGTGTGGCCGCCTTCGCGGATGGCGAAGCGGAGGCCCTGTTCCATGGCGATGGGAGTGATGAGTTCAGCGCTGATCTCGACGTTGTCGCCGGGCATGACCATCAACACGCCTTCAGGCAGGGTGAGGGTCCCGGTCACGTCGGTGGTCCGGAAGTAGAACTGGGGACGGTAGCCAGTGCGGAAAGGCTTCTGGCGTCCGCCTTCGTCGGCTGTGAGCACGTAGGTCTGGCCAACAAACTTGGTGTGGGGGGTGATGGATTTGGGTTTGGCCAAAACCATGCCGCGTTCCACGTCCGTCTTGGCAAAGCCGCGCAGGAGCACGCCGATGTTGTCGCCGGCCTGGGCTTCGTCGAGTAGTTTGCGGAACATTTCCACGCCTGTGCAGGTGGTTTCCACGGTTTCCCTGATCCCCACGCGTTCAACCTTGTCGCCAAGCTTGATCACGCCGCGTTCCACACGGCCAGTGGCCACGGTTCCGCGTCCGGGGATGGAGAACACATCTTCCACGGGCAGCAGGAAGGGCTTGTCTGTCGCGCGGTCGGGTTCCGGGATATAGGTGTCGACTGCGTCGATCAGTTCCTGGACCTGGGCTTCGCCTTCGGGATCGCCGTTGAGGGCTTTGAGGGCGGAACCGCGGATCACGGGCAGGTCGCTGCCGGGGAACTCATATTTTTCCAGAAGTTCGCGGACTTCCATTTCCACCAGGTCGAGCAATTCGGGATCGTCGACCAGGTCGCACTTGTTCATGAACACCACGATGGCGGGAACGCCCACCTGACGGGCGAGCAGGATGTGCTCACGGGTCTGGGGCATCGGGCCGTCCGCGGCACTCACGACGAGGATGGCTCCGTCCATCTGCGCAGCGCCTGTGATCATGTTCTTGATATAGTCTGCGTGTCCGGGGCAGTCAACATGCGCGTAGTGGCGCTTGTCGGATTCATATTCCACGTGGGCTGTGGCGATGGTTATACCGCGGGCTTTCTCTTCCGGCGCATTGTCAATGCTGTCAAAGGAACGGAATTTGGCGCCGCCCTTCTTGCTCAAATACAAAGTGATCGCTGCAGTGAGCGTCGTCTTGCCATGGTCAATGTGGCCGATCGTACCAACGTTGATGTGTGGCTTGTTACGTACGAATTTTTCTTTTGCCATTTTTCCTCCTGGGACCCTTGCTGGATCCCATGTCGTGTTTTATTTAGTTTTAAAGAACTGGAGCTCAAGATCGGACTCGAACCGATGACCTCCTCCTTACCAAGGAGGTGCTCTACCTGCTGAGCTACTTGAGCTTCTATCACCGTCAAATTTGGAGCGGGAAACGGGGTTCGAACCCGCGACCCTCAGCTTGGAAGGCTGATGCTCTAGCCAACTGAGCTACTCCCGCTGGCCTATGGTCTAAAAAAGTGGTGGACAGGGAAGGATTCGAACCTCCGTAGACTCGCGTCGCTGGGTTTACAGCCCAGTGCCATTAACCACTCGACCACCTGTCCACAATTTCTGGAGCCGATGAAGGGAGTTGAACCCCCAACCTATTGATTACAAATCAATTGCTCTGCCATTGAGCTACATCGGCGTCAAGTTTAACCAAGCAATTTCAGTGCCTGTTTTTTGTCAATCTCTTTCTTGCTCACACTCTATTTACATAACCGGATTCCCCGGTTCGGCGCAAAAAATTCCACAGCCCCTTTTTTGTCAAGGCTCCCGTGAAAATTTATAACCTGGCGAAAACCAGCCTCAAACCCAGCGGCCGCCACCAAGTGGTCGGATCGCCTTTACCGCTGGGGATTCCGGCGCTTGAACCATCTTTCCAGCCGGCCACGCCACTGGTAGTTTCGCCCTACACACTCCGAACAACATTGGGGATGTGTGCGGTGAATGTCAGACAGGGAATGGGGCTGGGCCAGGGGGCGGAATGGCCGGCATGAATCGAGGGCAAAAAGAAAGGGCCCGGAAGTCCGGGCCCCTGATATTTGTTCTATTGATTTAGTTCAATCCACGATGACGATGTCGGCGCGGCGGTTTGCCCGGCGTCCTTCTTTGGTATCGTTGGATTCGACGGGGCGCTCGGAGGCGAAGCCTTTGACGTCGATGCGGGCGATGTCGATCCCGCGGTTGATCAGGTAGTCACGCACGAATTTGGCGCGGTTCAGGGAAAGCGGGATGTTGATCTTGTCGCCGCCGGTGCTGTCTGTGTGGCCCTGGACCTGGATCCTGACGTTGGGCAGCTTTTTCATCGATTCGGCCACGCGGTCGAGAAACAGCTTGTCTTCCGCGGGGATGAGGTATTCGTTGGTGGGGAAATGGACAATGTGGATATAGAGGTCTTCCTCCAGGGCAACCATTTCCGGATGTTCGTTCACGTTACCGGAAACGGGGAGCATGGCATTCTCGACGCCCGCGCTGGTGTGCATTACAAAGCCCTGGAAAGCGCCGGTTTGGAGGCCGGTCATGCGGATCCAGACCGGGCCGCTGAAGCTGGCGTCCACATTGCCCGTGGGCACCCAGGTCTGGCCGCCGTCGATGGAGATCTCATAGCCGTTGGGGGCGGTGATGGTGATCCAGCCGCTGAGGTTGGAGCCGTTGATATTGTAGCTTTGGGGCTCGGAAGGGGTTCCCTTTTCCGTGGAGAAGCCGCTGAGGTTGCCGCTGATGCCGATGCGCGGGGTTCTGGTGAATTCGCCGACCACACCGGAAACGGGAAGGTTAATGCTCAGCGCGCCCGCGCTGGTTGTCTCGACGATACCTTCGTAGCGCCCCATTTGGGCTCCGGTCAGGCGTACCCAGATCGTTCCCACATAATCTGGATCCAGGCTGGTCGAGGCTCCCCAGGTCTTGCCGCCGTCGGTGGAGAGCTCATAGCCGTTGGGGGCACGGAGATTGATCCTTTCCTCGAGATTGGTCCCGGAAAGGTTGAAGGGCTGGGGATCTGAAGGCGTGCCCACTTCCGTGGTGAAGCCGCTGATGTTGCCGCTGATATTGATCCTGGCCGGCTCTCTCGGCGCCACGACCACTCCGGTGAGGGGCATCCTCACGAGCGCCGCTCCGGGGCTGGCGTTGAGGACCTGGCCTTGGAAGACTCCGCTTTGGAGGCCGGTCATGCGCACCAGGACAGGGCGGTCAGACCGGGGATCCAATGTCGCCGAGGATGTCCAGCTGCGCCCGCCGTCGATGGAGAGCTCATAGCCGTCCGGCGCGGTGATGGTGATCGGTTCTTTGAGGCGTTTGCCGGAGATGTTGTAGCTTTGAGGGGCGGAAGGGGTGCCAAGTTCCGTTCCGAAGCGGCTGAAGGCGCCATCTACGACGATCTGCGGCGGCTGGCGGGTCCCGAAATGGATGCCCAGGCCCACGTAGGGCATGAAATAGCCGTCATTCCAGTCGCCGGACGGTATCATGTCGATGATGTCGGTATCGGTGTAGTTGTATTTGACGCCAAGGTCGAAAGTGGAGTTCGCTTTGGTCAAAAAAGAGATCCCCGCTGCCAGATGGGGCAGCACGACCATGTATTCGTTGCTGTTATCATAGGGAGTATCCATGATCGTTTTGCTGCCGTGGGCCGCGTAGCCTGCTCCGAGGGCAATGAAAGGCGAGATCCGGCTGAGGGCCGCTTCTTCGCTGAAATTGATGGCCAAAATGCGGTCCGGCCGCAGCTTCAGGTATACGTCCACTCCTTCGATGGAAGAGGAATAGCCATAGTCGCCGTCGCCTGGTTTGACCAGCAGGTTGGTGAAATAGGGATTGACGCCGATACCCAGGGCTTTGGTCACCCAGGCTTCCCAGGAGAGGCCCCAGGAGGCCATCAGTTCATTTTCGCCTTCTATGTCGTCGTGGGGGATATTCACTCCGCCCTGCAGGGTCAGAGTGCTTTCAAACGCGTATACGGCCGGCAGCAGGGCCAACGCGATCACTACTAGCAGAAGATTGCGTAAGCTTACGTTCATGTGGCACCTCTTGATTAATAAAATTTCTAATCGCCATAAGAATTCCAGACCCGCCACTTGTCAAGGATTATTTCTGAATTTTTGCCGGAATCTGTAGATTAAAATAAACGGCTGCCAGCAATTGTAACATGTTCAAAAGCCGGATGAGCGAAAAAGGCCCGGCAAAACCGGGCCCTTTCCTTGTATTATGGAGGAGGATCAATTGCTGGCCGCGAAATCGGTGCGGCGGTTATTGGCGCGACCTTCCACGGTTTCGTTGGTGTCCATGGGAACGGTGGCCGCGTATCCTTTGGTTTCCAGGCGGTCGGCCTCAACACCTTTGCTGACGAGGTATTCCTTCACGGCCTTGGCGCGGTTCTCGCCCAGGGGAATGTTGATGCGGTCATTTCCGCTGTTGTCTGTGTGACCCCGTACCAAAAGTTTCACTCCGGGGAATTCTTTCAGGCCGGCAGCCAGGGCGTCGAGCAGGAGTTTATCGGAAGGGGAGATTTCATACAGGTAGGTCTCAAAGTGCACGACTGTCTGGATCAGCCCGGGATCGATCTCTTTGACCGGTTCGGGCATCTTTTCGTTCACGCGGCCTGAAACTGGCAGCCTCAGGTCGGGCGCCCCTGCGCTGGAGAATATGACATGTCCTTCATAGTCGCCAGGCTGCGTTCCGGTGAGGCGGGCCCATACGGTTCCGTCGAAATCGGATCTCAGGGTGGCGGTCTTGACCCAGGTCTGGCCTCCGTCCGCGGAGATCTCATAGCCCTCGGGCGCGCTAACGCTTATCATGCCAGCCAGGTCTTTTCCGGAGATGCGGACGCTCTGGGCGGCTGAGGGACTCCCCTCTTCCGTGCTGAACCTGGTGAAGGTCCCCACGGATGTGATCTCGGGCTGGGGAGCAATGTATTCCTGAACGATGCCGAACACGGGCAGGTTGAGAGTGACTGCCCCAAGGCTGGAATTGACGATGTTGCCGTTAAAAGCCCCGGCCTCTTCTCCGGTCAGGCGCACCAGAATTGGCAGGTCGGAACCCTGCTTCCAGGTGGCTGTTTTGGCCCAGGTCGATCCGCCATCCAGCGATAACTCGTAACCTTCCGGGGCTATTACATTGATGTCTCCGGTCAGGTCGGTTCCCGCCAGAGTGTAGCTTTGGGCTGCTGATGGAGTTCCCTGGGTGGTGGAAAAATCGCCAAATGCCGCCGTAGCCAGGATAACGGGCTGCAAAGCGGCCTTGCGTCCGCCAAAATGGAGGCCCAGCCCGATGTAGGGAGTGATGTATCCGTCCTGCCAGTACCCTGTGTTTTTGAAGTCGATCCGGTCGGTGTTTGTATAGTCATATTTTACACCCAGATCCAAAGTGGTATTCCATTTGGTGAGTAGTGAGATTCCGGCCGCCACGTTCGGCAGCACGTACATGTATTTGCTCCTATCAAGCTCCGGCAGCCCCTGGACGCTCTTGCTGCCGTGATGCGCGTATCCCACCCCCAGCGCGGCGAAGGGGGAAACGCGGTTGATGATGGCCACATCCTTGAAATTGAGGGTCAGAAAATTGGTCGGGCGCAGCTTCAGATAGACGTCCACGCCTTCGATCGAGGAGGAATAGCTGTCCATGTCCGCGCCGTCCATGACCAAAAGGTTGTTGAAATAGGGGTTGATGCCCAGGGCCAGGTATTTGGTCAGCCAAGCGTCCCAGGAAAGGCCCCAGGCGCCTTTCCAGACATTTTCGCCATCGACGTCGTCGGTGGGAATGGCCACCCCGCCCTGCAGGGTCAGAGTGCTTTCAAAAGCAAACAGCGCAGGCATCAAGGCCAACAATAGCAATGTAGCAAGGAGATTATGCAGTGATGTGTGCATCATATACCTCTTGTTTTGATTGATCTATGGTGACATATTAACCCGGGACAGCTTAAGCGGCAAGGCTTTTTTCACTTTGGCCGGCCAACTGGCTCATCCATTGGCGCTTAACCCCGGTAGCCCTGCCGGGAAAGCAAACCCTTGCCAGCGTGACTGGAACCAATCTTGCTTGAACATGGCATTGTGCTTGACAGATATTCCCAAATAGAATTAGAGTTTATTTTGGTGGTGGATTTGCCATCTCACTGTACAGGAGTTTTCAGATGCTTAGAAAAACACTGGCCTGCGCCTTCGCCATTTTCGCCTTTTCCCTTGGCTTTGGGCTGTATGTGGTCAATTTTGAGGGACCAAGCGAGATAAAACCCGCCTATGCCAGCGGAACGGTCAACCTTAGCGGCTTGGATTGGGATCTGACAGAGGTGTTGATTGGCACCCTGGAAGCAGATTTCAAGAACGGCGAACGCTCCGCCAGGCTGCGCGGCTACGGAACTTCGGCCATGACCATGCTGGAAGACAAGAGCGGCGGACTGGGCACCTTATCCTTTTTATACCGGCGCTACGGCACCGATCCCCAGGTCGATTGGAAGGCCGAGTACAGCGTTGATGCGGGCAATTCCTGGATCCAGATCGGATCCTCCTTCACGGCTCCGGCCAGCGATGTCCCCCAGACCTTTTCCCAGGCGGTGAACATGCCCGGAAACGTGCGTATCCGCGTCAAACGGGCCACCGAGACCGGCACTTCCAACAACCGGCTGAACATCGACGACATCACTCTAACGGACTATGTTTCCAGCGCGGAGCTGCTTGTCAGCGGCGATCTTTTGCCTTTCAGCACCTCCGTGGGGATTCCCTCCGCGGCCCAGAGCTACTCGCTTTCTGGAACGGACTTGGCGGAAAACATCGATATCGCCGCCCCACATGGCTTCGAGATCTCATCAGACGGAGGCTTGGTCTGGCAAACACAAGCAAGCCTGCCCCCGGCTTTCAATGGCCTCATCCAGGTCCGGATGACTGGCGCCATGAGCGGGACCTACGGCGGTTACATAGTCCATTCCAGCCTTGGGGCGGAAAACGCCTTGCTGCCCGTGGCCGGGGAAGTGAGCGGTCAGGCCGGGTTCGCGGCAGACCTCTTCATCAGCGAATACATCGAAGGTTCCAGCTACAACAAAGCGCTCGAGATCTTCAACGGCACCGGCAACACCGCGGACCTCTCGGACTACAGACTGGAAACCTATTTCAACGGAGCAAGCACACCATCTCCCCCCCTGACCCTTTCCGGTTATCTGCCCCACGGTGAGGTGCTCGTTCTGGCTCACAGCTCGGCGAACCAATTGATCCTCGACCAGGCGGATATCATCAACAACTCCGTGATCAACTTCAATGGCGATGACGCCATTGTGCTAAGAAAGGTCAGCAATGGGGATTATATTGATATCTTCGGCGTGATCGGCGACGATCCCGGAACAGCCTGGCTTGGAGACGGAGGCTATTCGACCCAGGACCGGACTCTGGTGCGCAAGCCGTCGGTCAGCGCCGGAATAACTGAAAACCCCACTGGAACTGGCAGCGGGGCATTTACGACCCTGGCCTCGGAATGGGACCTCTATGCCCAGGACAGCTTTACCAATCTTGGCTGGCACAGCTTTGAAGGCTCGGGAGAAGAGGTCGATCCGCCCACGGCGCAGGCTTCGGCGATCATCAGCTATCCCACCAGTTCGACGATCGCGCTGGAATGGACGCCCGGAAACGGTTCCCGCCGCCTCGTCAAGATCAACACCCTGAACAGCTTCACCGATCCTCTGGACGGGACCAGCCTCCCGGCCAATCCGGTCTGGGCGGGAGCGGGCGAACAGGTCATCTTCAACGGCTCGACTCAGATCATTGAAGACCTACCCTTCAACGGCTGCGAAGTCACCGGCCTCGGACCGGACACCACCTGGTGGTTCCGGATCTATGAATACAACGGCAGCGGCACTTTCATCCGCTACCTGACCGTCCCGGCCACGGGCAATCCTGCCTCCGCAACCACTCTGCCCTCGCAGGGGACGGACTACTACTCGGATGTTTACGGATACGGGGCGGCGCTCAAGGGTAACCTCCACATCCTGCTCAGAAACACCCACAGCACCCAGTATTCCTATTCCGCCCTGCTCACCCAGATCCCCTACACAGACGAAGATCCGGACAATTTCAATAACATCATCGAGATCTACACCGGCTGGAGCGTGGACAAGGATGACTTCGGCAACGAGGGAACGGACTGGAACCGGGAACACGTTTGGAGCAAGAGCCACGGCGATTTCGGCGATGTGGCGCCCGCGGGCACCGATCTCCACCATCTCCGCCCCTGCGACTCGACTGTCAATTTCTCCAAGAGCAACAAGGACTTTGGCAACGGAGGCAGCCCCTACGTCGATTCCTCTCCTCCGGCAGGCTATTCCGGTGTGACAGGCTGCTATTCCACCTCCTATTCCTGGGAGCCGCGCTACGAGGACAAAGGCGACGTGGCCCGCATGATGATGTACATGGCCGTCCGCTATGAAGGGACTGACACCAGCTACGACCTGGAACTGGTGGACCACTTCTATAGCGAGGGAGGCGCCTACCTGCCCCATTACGGCAAGCTGGCCACCCTGCTCCAATGGCACGTTCAGGACCCGCCCGACCCCCGCGAGGCGAGGCGCAACGATCGCATCTACGAACGCCAGGGCAACCGCAATCCCTTCATCGACGTCCCCGCCTACGCCCAATACATCTGGGCCCCGGTCCCCCTTGCCAATTCCAGCGTCACCACCAGCGGCTTCACGGGCCACTGGAGCACGCCCATCTCCGCCACCGCCTATTACCTGCAGCTTGCCACGGACAGCCTGTTCACCAGCCTCGTCGGCGGATACGTCAACCTCAATGTCAACCTATCCACCAGCCGGAGCTTCACTGGCCTGAACGCCGGAACGACCTACTATTACCGGCTGAGGTCCTGGTTCGAGGACGACTATGGCATGTATTCACCCTTTATGCGGGTCACCCTTTTGGATACCGTCCTTGCCACAGCCACCCTGACGCCCGCCCAAACCCTCGAGGAGACCAATCTGCAGGGAGCGGCCCTCACTTTCAGTTTGCAGAACGCCGCTTTTCTCGACGCCGAACTGTCCATCTCCAGTTTCGTGCTGAACGACGCCCCCGCCGGGCTTTCCATCCAAAGCGTCAGCCATCTGAATCCAACCACGGCAACGATCATCCTGGCCTTTGACGGCACCGATTTCGACGATAATTACCACAGCTTCCGGATCACCGTGGCAGCCTCCGAGATCAGCGTGGACTATCCCGTCACCAGTTTCCCCCTCGGCATCATCGCCCATGTGGAAGGCACCGCCACCATCGCCTTGGAGGGGGAATTCATCCGGCTGACCCTCACCCCTCTGTCCGGAGCCGTGGCCTATCACGTCTTCGCCGCAGATGAGCCCTGGGGCGGCTACATTGAGGTGAGCGCCGAGGGCCTCTTCGACCCCGCTCAGATCAATGTCTGGAGGATCGTGGCCGCATTTGCGGAAAGGCGCTTCTTCCGGGTTTCGGCCGTTCGGGATTAGCTCGCCTTTCCCCTCATTTGCCTTCAAAAAACAAGCTCAGGCGGGATACACAAGCGCCCTCCGGCGATATTCTCATTGACAAACATGTCGCGCCGCAAATAAATGGATTTTCAAGTATAAATTAGGGAGTTTGCCCATGCAGGCCATATTTGGCGGAATTCTGGACTTTGAATACCAACAGGTCATCATGATCCTGATCGGACTGGTCCTGATTTATCTGGCGATAGTCAGGAAGTACGAGCCCACCCTTTTGCTTCCCATAGGGTTTGGCACGATCCTGGCCAATATCCCCAATTCCGCCGCCATCGGAGAGCACGGGCCGCTCCAGATCCTCTTCAACGCGGGCATCAGCACGGAGCTTTTCCCCCTCCTGATCTTCATCGGCATCGGCGCCATGATCGATTTCACACCGCTCTTGAAGAATCCCTCCATGCTCCTCTTTGGAGCCGCAGCGCAATTGGGGATCTTCGTAACCCTGGCCGTGGCCACTTTGCTGGGCTTCGACCTCAGGCAAGCCGGGGCGATCGGCATAATCGGCGCAGCGGACGGCCCCACCTCGATCTATGTGGCCAATCGCTTCGCCCGCGATCTCCTGCCTGCGATCTCCGTCGCCGCCTATTCCTACATGGCCCTGGTGCCCATCATCCAACCTCCCGTGATCCGCCTGCTCACCACCAAGGGGGAGCGCAAAATCCACATGGATTACAACGCCGGGGACGTTCCCAAGATCGTCAAGATCCTCTTTCCCATCATCGTCACCCTCATCGCCGGGATCTTTGTGCCGGCCTCCGTCGCCCTGATCGGATTCCTGATGTTCGGCAACCTCATCCGCGAAAGCGGGGTCCTGCCCGGCCTTTCCAAGACGGCGCAGAACGAGCTCGCCAACATCGTGACCATCTTCCTCGGCATCAGCATCGCCTCCACCATGAGCGGCGTGGCTTTCCTGCGCCCCACCACCCTTTTGATCTTCGCCCTGGGCCTGGTCGCCTTCATCTTCGACACTGCCGGCGGGGTCCTCTTCGCCAAGCTGATGAACCTCTTTCGCAAGCAAAAGCTCAATCCCATGATAGGCGCCTGCGGGATCTCGGCCTTCCCGATGTCCGCGCGGGTGGTGCATCAGATGGGCCAGAAAGAAGACCCCTTCAATTTCCTCCTGATGCCTGCCGTATCCGTAAACGTCGGCGGACAGATCGGTTCCGTCATCGCCGGAGGCCTGATCCTGGCCCTCCTGGGGAATCTATGAACGCAGAATTAAAAGCTCTTCTCTCCCAGGCCAAAGCCGCCTCTGCCCAAGCCTACGCCCCCTATTCAGGCTACCGCGTCGGCGCCGCCTTGCTCTGCGCGGATGGCAGCATATTCACCGCAGCGAATGTGGAAAACGCCTCCTATTCGCTTTCCAGCTGTGCCGAGCGCAACGCCGTCTTTCAGGCCGTGAACGCCGGCCAGAGGGACTTCGCGGCCATCGCCATCTACGTGGGCGACGACAAGCTCTTTCCCCCCTGCGGTGCCTGCCGCCAAGTATTGGCGGAGTTCAATCCCGGCCTCCGGATCGTCTATGCCAACCGCCTCCAGGCGATCGAGACCGACCTGGCCACCCTCCTGCCCCAGGCTTTTTCCTTAAGAGAGATATGAGCAGGGAATACAGCGAACTAAAGGATTGCCGCGTCTGCCCCCAGGCCTGCGGAGTGGACCGCTATCGGGAAACGGGGTTCTGCGGCGCGGGACATCGCCTCAAGGTCAACCTGGTCCAGCTCCATCACGGCGAGGAGCCTGTCCTGAGCGGAACCCGGGGCAGCGGAACGATCTTCCTCTCCCATTGCAACCTGCACTGCGTCTTTTGCCAGAACCACACCATCTCCCAGGGAGGCTGGGGAAACCACATCACGGAAGAGGATTGCGCGGAGACAATGCTCGAGCTCCAGACCGCGGGAGCCCACAACGTCAACCTGGTCTCCCCCACCCACTTCACGCCCCAACTGGCGGAAGCGATCCGGATCGCCAAAGCAAAGGGCCTGGCCATCCCCATCGTCTGGAACAGCAACGCCTATGAGTCCGTGCCCAGCCTCCAAAGCCTGGCCGGGCTGGTGGACATCTATCTGCCGGATTTCAAATACGCCCACGCCGCCTATGCCCTCAAATACTCCTCCGCCCGGGATTATCCCGAAGTCGCCCTCCTGGCCCTCAAGGAAATGTACGCCCAGGTTGGCGATCTGGAAACCGACGCAGATGGCAACGCCACCAAGGGCGTCCTCATCCGCCATCTGGTCCTTCCCAACGGACTGGCCGGAACCCGAGCAGCCCTGAACCTGCTTTTCGACAACTATGGGACCAATGTCTCCCTCAGCCTCATGGCCCAATACTATCCCGCCGCAAGGGCCGCCAATTATCCCGAACTGGACCGCGGCCTGAGGCCGGATGAATACCAACAGGCCCTCGACCAGGCGTCAAACCTCAGTTTCAAGAGGGTCTTCACCCAGCAGCTGAGCTGCTCATCCGAGTGGACACCGGATTTCACCCCTCCGGGCGAACCGTCCTCTCCCACCACCGTCAATTTCCGGGGAAAACAAAACCATGCCTAAATACGCTCCCTTGCTCATCATGGCCCTGCTGGCCTCCCTCACCGCCCTGGCGGCCGACATCAGCTTCGTGCTCAATCCCACCAACACCACCAAAAGCATCCCCACTCTCAAGCTGCAACAGCGTGATTACGTTAGTTTTGAGGACATCAACGCCACCATCGGCTCGATCGTCAAAGAGGAGCTCAGCGAAAACCGCGTCCATTTCTTCTTCTACGGCGAGCAGTTCATCTTTCTCACCAATTCATCCTTTTACAGTTTCAAAAACGAGATTTACAACATGCATTTCCCGATGCTTCAGGAGGGCGCGAAATTCTATCTCCCGGCCGTCTTCGTCCTCGAGCATCTCCCCCTCCATTTCCCGCGGGAAGTGCAATTGAGGGGCAAAAACCTCAAGGTCGCCAAGCCGCCGGACAAAAGCATCCGCAGGATCGTCATCGATCCCGGCCATGGCGGCAAAGACCCCGGCGCGGTGGGCAAGAAGGGAGCCCGGGAAAAGGACGTCAACCTCAGCGTCGCCCTCCGCCTCAAACAGCTTCTGGAAAAGGAACTGGGGGTGCAGGTGCTGATGACCCGCTCCGACGACCGCTTCGTCTCCCTCAGCGATCGCACCAAGTTTGCCAACGACAACCGCGCCGACCTCTTCATCTCCATCCACACCAACGCCTCCAAAACCAGGACCGCAACAGGCCTGGAAACCTTCTACCTGGCAACCTCCATGAATTCGGACACCCGCGCGGTCGAGGCCCTCGAAAACGACGTCGTGGAGCTCTATGAAGGCAAGGGCGAAAGCAGCAAATACGACGACCTCGCCTTCATCCTCAGCGATCTCAGCCAGACCGAGCACCTGGAAAACAGCAACAGCTTGGCCTTCCTGGTCCAGCGCAACCTCGTGGCCGGGGCCAGAGGGATGGACCGCGGTGTCAAGCAAGCCAATTTCTGGGTCCTCCGCGGCGCTTTCATGCCCGCCATCCTCATCGAGATGGGCTTCATCTCCAATCCAGCCGAGGAAGCCCTGCTCTCCAACCGCGATTATCAGGATCGCCTGGCCCGCACCATCTATGAAGGCATCAAACGCTATAAATACCGCTACGACCAGACCCGCAACGCCTGAGCAGGGATAGCCATGCCGCTCTTGATCGCTGAAGTCCAGCCCCGCAGCCTCGCCGCCAAGGCAGGCATCGAGGCCCGCGACACCATCCTGAGCATAAACTCGATGCCGGTGAATGACTTCTTCGACCTCGAATACTACGCCAACGACTATCAGCTCGATTTTGAGCTCAGGGACACCCAGGGCCAGCCCAAATCCGCCACCGTCCTCAGGCAAAGCAGCAAAGCCCTCGGGATCGGGCCCGAGCCCCACACCGTCTCCCGCTGCCGCAACAACTGCATCTTCTGCTTCATCGACCAGATGCCCCCCAAACTCCGCCCCAGCCTCTATCTCAAAGACGACGACTACCTCTATTCCTACGTCTTCGGAAACTACATCACCCTCAACAACCTCAATCCCGCGGAGATCAAGCGCATCGCCGGCCAACACATCAGCCCCCTCTACATCTCAGTCCACACCACCGATCCCGCCCTCCGCGGAAAGCTGATGCGCGGGCTCAACCAGCCGGACGTCCTCGCCACCCTGCGCGAACTGGCCGGATCCGGCATTGACTACCACCTCCAGATCGTCTGCGTGCCTGGCTACAACGACGGCGGCAAGCTGCGCGAAACCCTGCGCGACCTCTCAGACGGCTCCCTTTCCACCCTGTCCGTCGGAGTCGTTCCCGTCGGCCTCACCCGCTTCCGCGAAGGCCTCACCCCCCTGCGCCCCTTCGATGAAAATCTGGCCCGCGAAACGGTCGCCATCATCGAGGAATTCCGCATCCAGAACGAGAACGTCTATGCCGCGGACGAGCTCTTCGTCCTTGCTGGCCTTTCCATCCCCGGCCCCGAGTACTACGGCGATTTTCCCCAGCTTGAGAACGGCATCGGCATGCTCAGGCTGATGCAGATGAATTTCCAGAGGCGGAAACGCGCCCTCGCCAAGGAGCTGGACAAAGCCGCCGCGCCTTTCCTGATGCTCACTTCACGCCTCGCTTTCGGCACCGTCGCCGCCATCGCCGAGGACCTCAACGGCCGCCTGAACAAGAGCCAGCTTCGCGTCCAGGCTCTGCGCAACGACTTCTTCGGCGAGCACATCAGCGTCAGCGGCCTCCTCACCGCTTCCGACATCCTCAGCCAGCACACCGCAGCCACCAATGAGGGGATCATCCTTCCCTCCAGCATTTTCAACCACGAGGGTGTCACCTTGGACGATGTTTCCCAGGTCGAGCTCAAAGCCAAACTCCAGCGCCCCCTCCTGCTCATCGACCAGTTTTGCGAGGATTGGGAATGGCTCTGACGCGAATTTTGCCCTGCATAACAATTTCATCCCCAAACTATCTCCGGGAGAGCGTATGAACCTGAAAAGTATATTCCTGTCAATGATCGCCCTGGCCTTGCTGCTCGGCTCTTGCATGAGCGAGAAGGACAGGCTGGCCAAGGCCAACCTGGACCTCGGTTCCAAGAAGAATCCCATCAAGATGTATTTCGTGCCTTCCATGGAGGCCTCCACCGTGGTCACCAGCGGCGAGGCCATTGCCGACTATCTGGAAAAGGAGACCGGCTACCGCTTCAAGGTCGCCGTTCCCACCAGCTACGCCGCCGTGATCGAGGCGATCGGCACTTTCCAGGCGGACGTGGCCTGGCTGCCCACCTTCGCCTACGTCCTGGCCCAGGAAAAATACTCTGCCGAGGTGAAGTTCATGACCATCCGCAACGGCCTGGACAAATACCGCGGCCAGTTCGTGGCCAGGAGCGACAGCGGGATCGACAGCCTCGCGCATATCGCCGGAAAGGTCATCGCCTACACCGATGCCGCCTCCGCCTCCGGCTATATCTATCCTTCCGCCATCCTCAAACTGCAGGGCGTCGAACCGGGGCGCTACACCTTCGCCGGAGGCCATCCCCAGTCCATCACCGCCGTCTACAACGGAACCGCGGATGTCGGCTGCACCTACTGGTCCCCGCCCGACGCTTCCGGCAAGCCCAAGGACGCCCGCGAAAAGCTGCTCGAGACCTATCCAGACGTCTTTGACAAGATCAAGATCG
The DNA here is from genome assembly GCA_019429425.1 of Candidatus Syntrophosphaera sp. Taxonomy (NCBI): domain Bacteria; kingdom Pseudomonadati; phylum Candidatus Cloacimonadota; class Cloacimonadia (SeqCode); order Cloacimonadales (SeqCode); family Cloacimonadaceae (SeqCode); genus Candidatus Syntrophosphaera; species Candidatus Syntrophosphaera sp. The sequence goes on along the minus strand of JAHYIU010000005.1, from coordinate 22,317 downwards.
TCGCCTTCACAGATTGGATCCCCAACGACACCGTCACTTTCCGCCGCGCCCTGCCGCCCCAGATCGAGGCCAGCCTGATCGCGGCGCTCGCCAAGTTTTCCCAGAGCGACGACGGCCAGGAGGTCCTCCGCGCCCTCTACGACATCGACGGCCTCAGCCCCGCCACTGACGCGGATTACGACGTCGTGCGCCACACCCTCGGGACCCTCGGCATGGATCCCCAGGAGATGCTCGATTAGAGCGGCGATGGCGCCCCAACTCCAGATCAGGGACCTGCGCAAGAGCTACGACGGCAAGATCTGGGCCCTGGACGGCATCTCCTTCGATGTTTCCAAGGGGGATTTTGTCATCCTCCTCGGCCTCTCCGGCAGCGGGAAATCCACCCTCCTGCGCTGCGTCAACCGCCTCGTGGAGCCCAATTACGGCGATGTCCTCTACGAAGGATCCTCCGTCCTGGCCCTCAGCGGCCACCAGCTCCGCCGTTACCGCTGCCACATCGCCATGGTCTTCCAGCAATTCAACCTGGTCAAAAACCTCACCGTGCTCACCAACGTCCTCAGCGGCCGCCTCGGCTCCCACGGCCTGATGGCCAGATTCACCCCCGAGGAGCTGGATCAGGCCCATAAAAACCTCAAACGGGTCGGATTGGAGGACTACGCCCGCCGCCAGGTTAAAAACCTCTCCGGAGGCCAGCAGCAGCGCGTTGCCATCGCCCGCGCCCTGATGCAAAACCCCGCCGTGATCCTCGCCGACGAGCCCGTGGCCAGCCTCGATCCCGCCACCGCCGATTCGATCATGCAATACCTCGCACAGATCAATTCCGAGGGCATCACCGTCCTCTGCTCGCTCCATTTCCTCTCCCTCGCCCGCCGCTACGGAAACCGCGTGATCGCCCTCAAGGACGGCCTCAAGGTCTACGAAGGCCTCCCCATCGACATCGACAAAGCCCGCTTTAAACAGATCTACGGGCAGGACGCCGAAGAGATATAGCCGTTTTCAGAGTGGATTGAGAAGACCTGGAGCCGAGCGGTACCCTGGAGTCGAGCGGTATCCTGGAGTCGAGCGGTACCCTGGAGTCGAGCGGTACCCTGGAGTCGAGCGGGGCGGCCTCTGACTTATCCTGTTCAGTATCCAGGCTATGTTTCCGGCCCGCATGGACTCCAGGAAAGAAGCTAACGATGACCTGATAAATCTTGCTGGAAAGAAGCTAACGATGACCTGATAAATCTTGCTGGAAAGAAGCTAACGATGACCTGATGGGTCTTGCTGGAGTCCATGCCCGCCTTCACTCAGCTTCGCGTTGCTTGAGGATAATCGGGAGGCAGGCGGGCTCGACTCCAGCGTGGCGGGCTCGACTCCAGCCTTCCCAGCCCCTCTTCCCCTCTTCCCCCTCCCTATCGGCGCTTCGGCGAGCGCCGCTACTGTACAGGCGGACGCCGTTCCGCCTTTCCCCTCTTCCCCTCTTACCCTCTTCCCCTCTTCCCCTCTTACCCTCTTACCCTCTTACCCTCTTACCCTCTTACCCTCTTCCCCCTCTTCCCCTTTACCCCATTTTACATTCTACATTGTACATTTTACATTGCCCCGTCCAGCCTCTCATACCCGGGCACGGGCAGAAGCAGCCCGGCTTCCACGGCCTGTTTGACCGAGGCGCAGGGCAGGTTTCCCGCCGTGATCTGGGCGCGGTTGAGCGTCTCCAGGTCGATCGCGGTTTCGCCCGCGGGCGGAGTCCCGTCCGGAGCGAGCGGTGAGCCTTCCAGGCTGTAGTTTTTGGCCAGGTTCCACATCATCCGGTTGAACAGGTTGTACCAACTGTTGACGCTGTTTTCCCGGTATTCCCTGCGGTACATCTCGGTGTAGGTGATCAGGTCCAGCCGGAAGCCCTCCGAGAGCCCCAGGGCCTTCAGGTTGCGCGCGATCCGGGCCAGGCGGTGGTTGTTTTCCGTCGGTTTCCACTTGGGTATGGTGCGCACCAACACCCGGTCCAGCCTGGGGTTGTAATAGAAAACCAGGCCGTCGCACTTGCCCGAATAGGCCAGCAGCATGTTTTTGAGTATCGCTTTCATTTTCCCTCCTTTTTACTTTGTTTTTACTCCGTTTTTACCGCTGAATCCCTCATCAGGACAAGATCCGTAAAAACGTAGGAATATTTTGCACCTTATCTCCATTTCATTTTTGAATGAATTCTGCTGCTATAGGAATTATTTTTACATTTTTACCAACCCATGCTGCTCCTGAGTTCTGGAAGTAAAAACGGTTTTTACTGGTTTTTACTTTTTTACTCATGCCCAGCTCCGATCGGGATGAACGTGCACCAATAGATACTTGAAGAAGCTTTGACCGAAACCTCCAGCTTCCTCAGCTCCCCATACTTTTTCAGCCTCATATTGAACTTCTTGGACGACTCCTTCCGCTTGATCCCGTATTCCTCTTCGTAGTTGGTTTTGAGGGCCTTGGCGTCGAATTTGGCCTCGCCTTTCTCCACCAGGGCGCCTCCCACCCAGTGGTCCAGATATTCGACGAGGTCGTCCCCGATCTCCAGTTCCAGCGAGGTTTCCAGCACGTTGTTGGCGTAGGGCGGCAGGCCTTTGGTGGCCACTTCATGGAGCAGCGCGAGGCGGACGCAGTTCAGCGCGAAGAGGTCGAACTGGCGCCAGTCTCGGGCGTTGAAGCCCTCGTTGAAGAAGCCGCGGCCAAAGTCGTCGACCGGTTTGTGGCTCGCGTTGTAATAGCGGTGGAGCTGGACGTCCATCCTCCGGCGCAGGTCCGAATCGCGGGTCCCCGAGACCGGGTTGTTGCTCGTGATCACGGCTTTGGGCGCCTCTTCGAAGCTCAGAAACTCCGATTCCTGGCCCTTCTTGTTCAGCTTCATGCCCACGCTCACCCAGGAATAGACGTCCTCGATGCGGAAGCGCCGCGTATCCAGGTCGTCGATCACCACCACCTTGGTTTGGCGCGTCACGTTGTCGAAATTGTGCTGGTAATCGCGTTTCAGGTTCTCCCCGGTCTCCAGCACCAAGCGGTTGCCCGCGGCCCCGGAAGGGGACTGCATGGCCGCCAGGAGCTGGATTATCAGCGATTTTCCCGAACCTCCGTTGCGTTCGCGATCGCCCTCCGTGGCGTCCGAATAGATCGTCAGGCAAGGCTGGAGGCGGCTTTTAAAGCCATGCAGGTTGTAGCCGATGGAGCAGAGATAGGCCGTGTGGCGCGCTTCATCGAACAAAGGTTGCCCGTCGGGGCCTTTTCTCCGCGGATCAGTACACTGGTTTTTGGTGAAGCGGTAATAGATCCCCTCCTTCCAGTCCGGATCGAAGCCGAAGGCCCTCTGGATGATGTCCTCGCGCCAGACATAGCGGTCCAGCTTGGGATAGGGGATGGTCTGGAAGCCGTCCGCCGTGATCCGCACCGCGACATTCAGATAGAGCTTGTAGCATTCCGTGGCGGTGTCGGAGAGGAATTTCCCCTCGAACTCCGGCAGCGTGGTCAGGTTCTTGATCTTGAAGAATTCCTTGGTTTTCCGAAAGACCTTGTCCTTCACCGCCTGGATCAGCTCGTTCGCCTTGAGCATATTTTCCACATCCTGCTTGGCTCTGAGCATGTCCACCTTCTCCAGGATCTTCCCCTTGGGCAAAACGAGCTCGCAGGTTCCGTTCGCCAGATAGCGCCGGTAGCCCAGATGGGCCAGGAAGCCGCAGAAATCCACCGGATTGAGGTATTCGTCCACGTTTCCCTTCAGCATCGACGTCAGGAAAGGCGGATCGGGCTCTCTTTCCGGGGTGGGCGGAATCGGGGTGGCATATTCCGATTTGCCACAGGGCCCGGAGGGCTCTTCAGGAATAGAATCGGACTCCGTCCGATCTGCCGAAACGGAATTCGGCAGCCCAATCTCCGGCAGGCTCGGCTCCAGCTGGGCGGCCTCGCCATCCTCGTCATCGTTGTAGTCAGGATACCCCGGCTGGTCGTAATACGCCCCGGGATAGTCCTCCACCAGTTGTTTTAACACATTTCTCATAATGTCCTCCTTTTCTTTTTTTTGTTTCGGGAAAAGCCCCCAAACGCCAGGTTGGAAAGGCCTCGCGGCTGTTTTCCCCGGTGGGGGTGGAAGGGGCTGGCCCCTCCTCAGGGAAAGGCCGGGAAAATGACCCTTGAACAGGCCCGAGACCCTTTTCCCCACAGGGATTGAAGCTCTTCACCGAGTTATGATGCCAAGATACTCAGGCCGGGTTATCTGTCAAGGGCTTTTTGCGTCTGAATGTTATTCTTTTCACCCTCGTATTTCCCTACCTTATATAATATATACTCGCTTCACCTTTCTTCCCTTCACACTTTTTTCGCCCACGCCCCGCGGGAGCTCAATTTACACATCCCCAATGGCCTTCGGACTGTGTTGGGCAAAGGTTCGAGGGGCATGAACACCATCAATGGGCCGATATTGGGTTTGTTGAAGATATATGAGTCCGAAGGACGGCAGTGTATTAACACGGTATGGAGCGCAGCGGAATGCCGTGGTGGCGGGATGGCGTTTTGGCGTTTTGGCGTTGTGTCGCTTTTTGCGAGTCCGGAGGACGGCAGTGCATTAGCACGGTATGCAGCGCAGCGGAATGCCGTGGTGCCGTGGTGGCGGGGTGGCGTTTTGGCGGTTTGGTGTTGTGTCGCTTTTTGCGAGTCCGAAGGACGGCAGTGCATTAGCACGGTATGGAGCGCAGCTGAATGCCGTGGTGGCGGGGTGGCGTTTTGGTGTTGTGTCGCTTTTTGCGAGTCCGAAGGACGGCAGTGCATTAGCACGGTATGGAGCGCAGCGGAATGCCGTGATAGCGTAGGTATGATCCCAATGATATAATATCCCCACCCCCACCCCCAGGGCTGACGGAGTCTGCCCTTGGGGGTGGGGGTGGGGCAAACACGAACACAGTCCCCGTCACATATCACGGCATTCCGTTCCTTGCCCCGCAAACTCGCTCCGCTCCTTTGCCGGCCGCGTCACTCCATACCGTGCTAATGCACTGCCGCCCTCCGGGCTTTAATAAGGATCCCCAGTGGCGAGCCCCAGCCCCTTTTCCCCTTCCTCTCGGCGCTTCGGCGAGCGCCAGCCCCTTTTCCCCTTCCTCTCGGCGCTTCGGCGAGCGCCAGCCCCTTTTCCCCTTCCTATCGGCGCTTCGGCGAGCGCCGCTACTGTACAGGCGGACGCCGTTCCGCCTCTTCCCCTTTTCCCCCTTTTCCCCTTTTGCCCTTTCCCCCTCTCCCCCTTTTTCCCATATAATTATTGACATAATCGGGGCGGCAGATTTTTTTGTAAACCAAAGCGAAAATCACAGTGGAGAAGTTATGACCGACAAGCTGCAAGACCTTTTGAAGCGTGTTTACGACGAGGGCGTGGACAAGGCCAAAACCGAGGCGGAGGCGATCCTGGAGCAGGCCAATTCGGAGGCGGAAAAGATCGTGGCCCAAGCCAAAGCCGAAGCGGAAAAGACGCTTTCCGAGGCCCAAAAGAAGGCCGCGGACCTGCTCAAGAACAACGAATCCGACCTCAAGATGGCCGCCCAGCAAACTTTGAGCGCCGTCAAGCAAAAACTCACCGACGTCTTTCTGGACAAGGCTTTCGACGCCAGCCTGGGCAAAGCTTCCGGCGACCCGGAGTTCCTCAAGAAGGTGATCCTGGAAACAATTGCTGCCTGGAAGGAATCCGGAGGTTTGATCACCATCTCGGAAAACATGAAGGGCAAGCTCGAAGAGCAGTTCCTGAGCAGCCTCAAAGGCACGGCGGAGAAAGGCCTCAAGGTGGAATTCTCGCCCCAGATGAAGAGCGGTTTTTCCCTCGCCCCGGCCGACGGCGGCTATAAGCTCAGCTTCACAGACGAGGACTTCGCCAGCCTCTTCAAATCATACCTCAGGCCCCGCAGCAACCAGCTCCTCTTCAAGAACTGACCCGGGCATGCGCAGCCAGTATTACTATTTCATCACGGGTCTGCCGGCCCTCTCGATCGACGACTCCAAGAGCTCGATCACGCTTCAGAACTTCATGGAGGAGGCCAAGACCCACCTCACGGCGGGGGATTTCAAGCTCCTGCTGCTGCTCTGCCTGCCCGAGGACGTGGGCGACCTCCTGCGCCTGATCTACCAGAACGAAAGCGAGAGCCGGCCGATCGGGGAATGTTCGCGCGCTTTCTGGCAAGCCTACATTGAGCTGATGAAACAAAAGGCAGCCGATCCCTCGATCCGCCTCAGCAAAGACTATCAGGCCTATCCGGACTACTGGCACGAGCTGATCCTGGGCATCTTTTCCGGCGAGGAACTGCCCCCCTTCCTGGACAGCCAGCACCGGCTCCTGGAGGCCACTTTCGCCTTCGCCGCGGGGCTGAGGAACAAATTCCTCTCCGGCTGGTTCGAATTCAACCGCGAGATCCAGAACATCCTCATCGCCATCAACGGCCGGCATCATAAGCTGGACTTTGCCAAACACCTCGTCGGCGGCGGAGAATTGGTGGAAAAGCTGGCCAAGAGCCACGCCGCGGACTTCGGGCTGGGCAAGGACCACGAGCTTTTCAACGACCTCCTGCGCATCTGGGAGCAAAACAACATCCTCTACCGCGAACGGGGCTACGACATCCTCCGCTGGAAATGGATCGACAACCATAACTTTTTCAACTATTTCAACATCGACCGGATCCTCGGCTACTACGCCCAACTGCGCATCCTCAGCCGCTGGCTGGCGCTCGATCCCTCCCTCGGCAAGGAGGTCTTCCAGGACACCATGGACACCCTCTCCGGCAGCTTCTCCTTCCCCGAGCAATTCAATATCAAAGCAAAAAAGAAATAGAAGGTAGTTTATATGACCACAGGCACTGTGAAAGGAATAATCAGCAACCTGGTCCACGTGGAGGTGGACGGGCCGGTCTCCCAAAACGAGATCTGCTACATCGACCACCACGGCGTCAGGCTGATGGCCGAAGTGATCAAAATTACGGGCAACATTGCCTACACCCAGGTGTTTGAAAGCACCCGCGGCCTGATGCCGGGCAGCAAGGCGGAATTCACCGAGCGGATGCTGGAGGTGAAACTGGGGCCGGGCATGCTCTCCAAGAACTATGACGGGCTCCAGGACGACCTGAACAAGATGGAAGGCCTCTTCCTCAAACGCGGGGAATACACCGATCCGCTGGACGAGGACAGCGTCTGGGACTTCAAGCCCCTGGCCAAGGCCGGCGACAGCCTCCAGGCGGGCGATTGGCTGGGCTCTGTCCAGGAAAACTGGATCGACCACAAGATCATGGTCCCCTTCAAGCTGGAAGGGAAATACAGCCTCAAATCCATAGTCCCCGAAGGCCAGTACAAGCTCACGGATACCGTCGCCACCCTCAGCGACGAGGAAGGCAAGGACCTTGAGCTGAACATGATCCAATACTGGCCGGTCAAGCTCCCCATCCGCGCCTATGACAACAAGCCGAGGCCCTTCAAGATGATGGAGACCGGGGTGCGCACCATCGACACCCTCAACCCCATCGCCGAGGGCGGCACGGGCTTCACACCCGGGCCCTTCGGAACGGGCAAGACCGTGCTCCAGCACAGCATCTCCCAAAACGCCGAGGCGGACCTGATCATCGTGGCCGCCTGCGGCGAACGCGCCAACGAGGTCGTCGAGCTGTTCACCGAATTCCCGGAACTGGACGATCCCCGCACCGGCCGCAAGCTGATCGAGCGCACCATCATCATCTGCAACACCTCAAACATGCCCGTGGCGGCGCGCGAGGCCTCGGTCTACACCGCCATGACCATCGCCGAATACTATCGCTCAATGGGGCTGAAAGTCTTGCTCCTGGCGGATTCCACCTCCCGCTGGGCCCAGGCCCTCCGCGAGATGAGCAACCGCATGGAAGAGCTCCCCGGCCCGGACGCCTTTCCCATGGACCTTCCCGCCATCATTTCCAACTTCTATTCCCGCGCCGGCTACGTCTACCTCAATAACGGCACTGCCGGCTCCATAACCTTCATCGGCGCGGTCTCGCCCGCCGGCGGAAACCTCAAGGAACCGGTGACCGAATCCACCAAAAAGGCCGCCCGCTGCTTCTACTCCCTCTCCCAGGAACGGGCGGACAGCAAGCGCTATCCGGCAGTTGACCCCATCGATTCCTATTCCAAATACCTCGAATACGACGAGGTGCGGGAATATCTGGACAACAACATCGCCCCCGGCTGGGTGGACAGCGTGACCCAGGCCAAGGATATCCTCCTGCGCGGCAAGGAAGCCAAGGACCAGATCAACATCCTCGGCGACGACGGGGTGCCCCTGGACTACCATTCCCGCTTCTGGAGAAGCGAGCTGGTGGACCGGATCATCCTGGTCCAGGACGGCTTCGACGATGTGGACAAATCCACCCCCATGAAGCGCCAGGCCTACATGCTCAAGCTGGTCCTCAAGGTCTGCGACACCGACCTGGCCTTCGAGAACTATGAGGAGCTCCAGCCCTATTATTCCCGGCTGATAAACTTTCTCCGCCAGATGAACTACCAGCCCTTCGAAAGCGCTGAATTCAAGAAATACGAGGCCGAACTGGACAAGGCCCTGGAAGAAAGGAGGGTGAAATAATGGCCGGACAAGCTTTCCAAAAGATCTACACCAGGCTCACCCAGATCACCAAGGCCACCTGCGCCGTCAAGGCCACCGGGATCGGCTATGAGGAACTGGCCACCGTCAGCGGCAGGCTGGCCCAGGTCGTCAAGATCATGGGCGACATCGTCACCCTGCAGATCTTCGCCGGGACAGAGGGCATCGGCACGGACGCCGAGGTCGTGTTCTTCGGGCGCCCGCCCGTCCTCAAGGTCGGCGACCAGCTTGCCGGAAGGTTCTTCAACGCCTATGGCGACCCCATCGACGGCGGCCCTGAAATAGAAGGCGAGGAAGTGGAGATCGGCGGGCCATCCGTTAATCCCGTCCGCCGCAGCGACCCTTCGGAACTTATCGCCACCGGCATCGCCGGCATCGACCTGAACAACACCCTGGTCACCGGCCAGAAGATACCCTTCTTCGCCGATCCGGACCAGCCCTTCAACCAGGTCATGGCAATCGTCGCCCTCCGCACCAAGGCGGACAAGATCATCCTCGGCGGCATGGGGCTCTCCAACGACGACTACCTTTACTACAAGCACACCTTCGAGAACGCCGGCGTGATCGACAAGATCATCTCCTTCGTGAACACCACCGACGATCCGCCCGTGGAACGCCTCCTGGTGCCGGATATGGCCCTGGCCGCCGCGGAATACTTCGCCATCCAGAAGAACGAGGCCGTCCTCGTCCTGCTCACGGACATGACCCTCTATTGCGACGCCCTTTCCATCGTCAGCAACCGCATGGACCAGATCCCCTCCAAGGATTCCATGCCCGGCTCGCTCTATTCGGACCTGGCCAAGATCTATGAGAAGGCCGTGCAATTCCCTGATGGCGGCTCCATCACCATCATCGCCGTCACCACCATCTCCGGCGGCGACATCACCCACGCCATCCCGGACAACACGGGCTACATCACCGAAGGCCAGCTCTACCTGCGGCGCGACACGGACATCGGCAAGGTCGTCATCGACCCCGCCCGCTCTCTTTCCCGCCTCAAGACCAAGGTCATGGGCAAAAAGACCCGCGAGGACCATCCCCAGGTGATGTCCACCTCCGTGCGCCTCAATGCGGACGCCACCAACGCCCGCACCAAGATGGAGAACGGCTTTGACCTCTCGGACTACGACGAGCGCTCTCTGGAATTCGCCCGCGACTATGCCGAACAGATCCTTGCCATCGACGTCAACGTCGACACCGACGAAATGCTCGACATCACCTGGGCCCTCTTCCACAAACACTTCACCCGCGAAGAGGTGGCCATCAGAAACGAACTCATGGAAAAATACTGGACCAAGGCATGACCTTCAAGTTCCAATACAACAAGATCTCCCAGATCCACCTGGAAAAACAGCTCAAGATCAGGCTCAAGGCCCTGCCGACCCTCAAGAACAAGGAATCGGCCCTGCGCCTCGAGGTCAAGCGCGCCCGGGACAAAGCCCACGAGCTGGACGCCAAGGTGATCGCCGAGACCGCCAGACTCGATGAGCTGATGAAGCTCTGGGCGGAATTCGACCCCGGCCTCGTGAGCGTGAAGAGCGTGGAGGTCCTCACCCGCAACATCGCGGGAACCAAGGTCCCCGTCCTCGGCGAGATCGATTTCCAGCTGGCGGACTACGACCTCTTCTCCGCGCCTTCCTGGTTCCTGGACGGGATCGAAATGGCCAAGCAACTGGCCACCTTCCAGATCGAGCGCGACTTCTTCCTCCGCAAGATGAAGATCCTGGAGCACGTGCGCAAGAAGACCACCCAGAAGGTCAACCTCTACGAAAAGGTCCAGATCCCCGCCTTTGAGGACGCCATCCTCAAGATCAAGCGCTTCATGGAGGACGAGGAAAACCTCTCCAAAGCCTCCCAGAAGATACTCAAGAACCGCCTGGGAACGGAGGCCTACGCATGATCGAGCCAATGCGCAAATACACCTTTGTCCTCTTCCACCGCGATTACGAGGATTTCCTCCGCGAGCTGCAGAAGCTCGGAGTGCTCCATCTGATCAGGAACACGGACGCCAAGACCGAATCCCTGCAGAAAAACCTGGAGCTGATCCAGGACTACGCCGAGGCGGTGGATTTCTTCAAAAAGCTCGGCTCCGAAGCGGAAAAAGCCGCCACGCCCCTTAGCCCCAAAATGCTGCTCAACAAGATCACCGAAGCCCGAGACGGGCAGGCCCAGCTCCAGCGCAAGGCCGAGGTTTTGCGCAAGCAGATCCGCGATCTCGAGCCCTGGGGCCATTTCGACTATGCCCTCGAAACCCAGATCGAAGCGCAGGGCATCAAGGTCGATTTCCACACCTGTTTGAAGAACCACTTCAAGCCCGAATGGCTGGAGGACAACGCCATCGAGATCATCAACGAGGTCTTCGGCGTGGTCTACTTCGTGGTCTTCTACACCGGCGAAAAGCCCGCCCTGGATGCCGACAGCTTCAGCTTCCACCGCCACACCCTGCAGGAGTTTGAGCAGCAGTTGGCGGAAAACGAAGCCCAGATCAAGGACATCGACGCATACCTGGCCACCACTGCCCCGGCGGCCATCGAGCTCTTTGAAGAGGAGATCGGCCGGCTCAGCCAGGCCTGCGAGTTCGAGGACGCCACCCTGCAAGGCGTAAGCGAGGCGGAGGACCACGTCGTCGTCCTCGGTGGCTTCGTTCCCGAGCGTTTGGAGCCCGGTCTGAACGAGTGGCTGGAAACCGAAGGCGTGATCAGTTTCGCCGCCCCGGCCACGGTGGAGGACAATCCCCCCGTGAGCCTGGTCAACAACTGGTTTTCCCGCCTCTTCGAGCCGATTTCCAAGATGTACATGCTGCCCTACTACAACGAGTTTGACCTCACCCCCTTCTTCGCCCCCTTCTTCATGCTCTTTTTCGGCTTTTGCAACGCAGACATCGCCTATGGCATCATCTTCATCCTCCTGGCCTTCTTCCTCGGCAGAAAGGCGAAAACCCCCGCCATGAAGGGCATATTCACCCTGGTGGGGGTGTTTGGGGTCGCCTCCGTGATCATGGGCTTCGTCGTCGGCACCATCCTCGGCTTCGACCTCAAGCAGACCTCGCTGGACAACCTGGTCATCATCCGCAACAATGACCAGATCTTCAATTTCGCCCTGCTTTTGGGTGCCATCCAGATCCTCTTCGGAACTGTCGTCAAGGGCATCAAGCAGGCCCGCCAGGGCGGATTCACCCATTTCCTGGCCCCCTTCGGCACCTTCCTCTTCCTGCTCAGCCTCACCGTCATGGGCGCCGGGATGCTCAAGGTGGACACCTCCCAGATCCAGCCCTACACCAGTTGGCTGATCTGGCCCGGATTGGCCCTGCTCCTGCTCTTCAACGCCCCCGGCAAGAGCATCGTGAAGAACGTCCTCGGCGGCCTTTGGCTGCTCTACAACGTGGTCACCGGCTTCTTTGGCGACATCCTTTCCTACATCAGGCTCTTCGCCTTGGGGGTCTCCAGCGCCATCCTCGGCTTCGTGATCAACTCCATCGGCCAGCAGTTCCTGGGCATCAAGATCGCCGGCCCCGTCATCTTTTTCCTCTTCATGGTCGCAGGCCACGCCCTAAACATCGCCCTCGGCGCCCTCAGCGGCTTTGTGCACCCCTTGCGCCTCACTTTTGTCGAGTTTTACAAGAATGCCGGGTTCAACGGGCCTGGCCTTGAATACCATCCCTTTGGCAACTCAAAGAAAATAAAATCATAAACCTGGAGGTTACATGCCTTACATTCTCTTACAAGCAGGAAACGACGCACTGGCCGCGATCGGCGGGGGAAACCCGGCCTATATCCTGGCCTGGATCGGGATCTTCCTGATGGTCTCCCTGTCCGGGATCGGTTCCGCCCTCGGAACGGGAAACGCAGGCAGCGCCACGATCGCCGCCATGAAAAAACGTGACGACATCTTCGCCAACTGCATGATCCTTTCCGCTCTGCCCGGCACGCAGGGGCTCTACGGATTCGGCGCCTTCTTCATCCTCAAAGAGCACATCACCCCCGAGATCACCATGCTCACAGCCGCCGCCCTCTTTGGCGCCGGGCTCATCTCCGGGATCACGAACCTGCTCTCCGCCTATTTCCAGAGCCGCGTGGTGGCCAACGGCATCGAAAGCATCGGCAACGGCAACAACGTGTTTTCGAACACCCTGATCCTCGCCGTCTATCCCGAACTTTACGCCATCATCGCCTTTGCCGCCTGCTTCCTGATCAGCGGCGCCCTGTAAAGAGAGGCCTTTTCGAGCTAAAACCGGACAGGGGGCGCGCTTCCCCTGTCCCCTTCTTTCAGACAAGGAGCAAAGATGGACAACAACGAAAACAACGGAAACAACGAGAACAAAGAAACACCCCCTTACGAGCAGTTTCAGCAGTATCAGACCCCGCCACCCCCGCCAATGCAGCTTCAGCCGCACCGGGGGACCATGATCCTCGTCTTTGGCATCGTGGGCCTGGTCGCCTGCCAGATCTTCGGCATTCTGGCCTGGATCTTCGGCAACGAGGACCTCAAAAAGATGGAATACGGCCAGATGGACCCCAGCGGCCGCGACCTGACCAACATAGGCCGCATCCTGGGGATCATCTCCGTGGGCCTGATCATTTTGGGGATCGTCTTCGGACTGGTCTACTTCTTCTTTTTCATGGGAGTGATGGGCGCCGCGGCTTCCGACGGATTAAAATTCTTCAATTGAGCTGTTAGCCGCCCCGTCCCCGGTCTCAATGCGCCTCCGCGTAGAAAAGCTGTCTGACCGCTATCCGGCAGGAAAACTGCCGGTTTTTGTTTTCTACGCCTTCTTCCTGGCCTATCTGGGCATTCATTTCGGGCTCGAAGCCTGGCTCCGGCTCTGCTGGTTCCGGGCTCTCACCGGGATCAACTGCCCGACCTGCGGGCTCTTCCGCGGCTTCATTTCGCTCTTGGGGGGGCATCCGCTGCGGGCCTTGCTCTCCAACCCCCTCATGCTCATCTTCACCCTCTTCGTCTTCTTCCAGCAAAGCGCAACCCTCGCCTTCAAGCGCCGCCTCGCCCTGGACGCCACGCCCCGCCAGCGCCGCCTGCTCCTCATCCTCTTCCTCGCCCTTTTCCTCCTCAACTGGCTCTACCTCATCCTCTTCCTTCCCTGATTATTCCCCTTCTCTGAACCCCTTTTCCGGGAAGCCACCCCCCTTTCACGCTCACCCTACACATTCCCAATCTTGTTCGGGATGTGTTCGGCGAGTGTAGGACTGGCGTGAGGAACAGGGAAAGGAAGGATGTGGTATTATGAGGATTGTGATCAGCTATTTTTCTTCATATTAGATCTCGGTAACCATTGATCATAATGAAGTCCGGAGGACCGTCTTGCAATAACACATAATGGAGAGAAACGGAAAGCCGTGATGGCGGGGTGAATGTAGCCGGAGCTTTCCAAAGCAGGGGTCCCCGCTTGCGGGGCTTCCGCTTCCTCCCCTGTTGCCCTGGATGCAGAGGATCGGAGTCCTCCGGCTACATCTTGCGGGGTGGCGCTTTGGCGTTTTGGCGTTGTGTCGCTTTTTGCTAGTCCGGAGGACGGCTGTGTATTAACACGGTATGGAGCGCAGCGGAATGCCGTGATGGGTGCGGATTACAATGATTTTGTTTTTTACCCCACCCCCACCCCCATTGACGGGACGCCGTCCCGCCTATGGGGGTGGGGGTGGGGATATTTTGTGTTGTACTCATCACGACTGGTCACGGCATTCCGCTCCTTGCCCCGCAAACTCGCTCCGCTCCTTTGCCGGCCCGCGTCGCTTCATACCGTGTTAATGCACTTTCGTCCTCCGGACTGGCTCCGTGATCGATTACCTAACCATCTCCCTTTACGTACTCCGGGCTTGTTCCGTGATCGATTATCTGCCCATCACGCCAGGTCACGGCATTCCGTTCCTTGTCCCGCAAACTCGCTCCGCTCCTATGCGCGCCTCGTCACTTCATACCGTGCTGATGCACTGTCGTCCTCCGGACTTGCTTCGTGATCGATTACGATTCAGCCTCTCTGCTTCTCCATCTGGGCACCCATGCCAATGAAAAAAAGCGGGACCCGGTCTGGATCCCGCTTGGTTTAGATGGGTTTGGGAGATTGTCTGGCTCAGGCCATGATGGCGGCCACGTCGGCGTCGGAATCGGTGGTCTGTTTAAGGCCGAAGGTGTCGATGATGACCTTGGCCACGTTGGGCGAGAGGAATCCCGGCAGGGTCGGCCCGATGCGCACGTTCTTGAAGCCGAGGGAAAGCAGGGCCAGCAATACGGCGACGGCCTTCTGCTCATACCAGGCGATTGCGAAGTCGAGCGGAAGCTTGTTCACGTCGTCCAGGCCGAAGGCTTCCTTGAGCTTGAGCGCGATCACGGCCAGGGAATAGGAATCGTTGCACTGGCCTGCATCGAGGACCCGCGGAATCCCGCCGATGTCGCCCAGGGGCAGCTTGATGTAGCGGTATTTGGCGCAGCCGGCGGTGAGGATGACTGCGTCAGAAGGCAGCTTTTCAGCCACTTCGGTGAAGTATTTGCGGCTGGGCATGCGTCCATCGCAGCCGGCCATCACCACGAACTTCTTGATCGCTCCGGATTTTACCGCTTCTACGATCTTGTCGGCCAGGCCCAGAACGGTTCTGTAATTGAATCCGCCGGTGATGGTGCCGGTTTCCAGTTCCTTGGGCGGCTGGCAGGCCTTGGCTTTGGCGATGAGGGCGGAGAAGTCCTTCTGCTTGCCGGGTTCGCGGTCCGGAATGTGGGTGGCGCCGGGATAGCCGGTCATGCCGGTGGTGAAGAAGCGGTCCAGATAGGTCTGCTCCTTGCGCAGGGGCACGATGCAGTTGGTGGTCATGAGGATGGGGCCGTTGAAGTTTTCGAAATCCTCGAGCTGGTGCCACCAGGAGGAGCCGTAGTTGCCGTGGAAGTGTGGGTACTTCTTGAAGGCGGGATAATAGTTGGCAGGCAGCATCTCGCTGTGGGTGTAGATGTCGATCCCGCTCCCCTCGGTCTGTTGGAGCAGTTCCTCAAAGTCCTTGAGGTCGTGGCCGCTGACCAGGATGCCGGGGTTGGTTCCCACTCCCAGCTGGACGACCGTGGGCTCCGGAACGCCGTAGGTTTCCGTGTTGGCGCGGTCCAGAAGCTCTATGACCTTCACCGCGTGTTCTCCCGTTTTGACCACCAGTGCGGTGAGCTCTGCGGCGGAAAGGGAGTCGTCGATGGTGGCGGCGAGGGCCTCCATGAGGAACTTGTTGATCTCGTCGCTGGTGTAGCCCAGCATCCAGGCGTGCTCTCCATAGGCGCTGATCCCTTTCAGGCCATAGATGACGGTCTCGCGCAGGGAGCGGATGTCCTCATTCCCGGTGGCCAGAACGCCGACCTGCTGGCCATAGCTGTCATAGTCTTCAGGTTTGACCTGGAAGGTGGCGGCATCCGGGCAGGTCGTGCATTCGCCGTCCAGAACGGCGCAGAGCTCTTCTTTGCGCTTGTCGCGGATGGCCATGACGTTCGCGATCGTGTCCCGGATCTGCTGCTCATCCCAGTTGGCGTTGGTGATCGTGCGGAACAGGCCGCCCATCACCAGCAGCGCGTCTTCCGGATAATAGACGCCGTGCTTGAGAAGCCGGGCGTCAACATGGGCCAGGCCTTTCATCGCGTGGATGGCCAGGTCCAGCAGGTGGCAAAGCTCGGGGGATTTTCCGCAGACTCCGCGCATCGTGCAGCCGAGGTTGCGGGATGTTTCCTGACATTGGTAACAGAACATGCTCATGGGTGTTTCTCCTTATGTTTATTATGGTTTGGGCAGTTTCATGACCAAGAGGCGGACGGCCTCTTCGGACGGGTTTTGGATGCCGTGCGGGATGCCTTTGGGGCTCTCGACCATTGTCCCCGCCGGGCAGATCTTTTTCTCAGGGCCGATCTCGATGAGCGGCTCGCCTTCCAGGACATACATCGCGACGTCCACCGGGGTGATGTGCGAGGCCAGGGTGCAGCCTGGAGCTATCGTCATGTGGATGATCTGGGCCTCCGGCAGGTCGTAGAGCCGCCTGCCCTCGATCCCGCCCTTCTGGAAGAAAGGCTCGGTTTGCTTGCAGTTTCTGGTGATCATTGCTGCTCCTTGTTCAGATTATCTTGCCGTCGACGGAAATGACGTTGAGCCGGACCATGTGGACCTTGCCCGCCTTCTCCAGTGCCTTTTGCACAATGAACTCGGTCCCGCCGCAGCAGGGCACTTCCATGCGCACGACGGTTACGCTGTTGATCTTGTGCAGGGTGAAGATCTGGGCCAGTTTGTCGATGTAGCGGTCGTTCTGCTGGTCCAGCTTGGGGCAGAAGGTGATCACGATCCGGTCCTTGAGGAAGCGGTTGTGAAAGTCGCCAAAGGCGTAGGGCACGCAATCCGCTGAGATGAGCAGGTCGGCATTGTCAAAGTACTCAGCCGCGGGATTGAGCAGTTGGATCTGGACCGGCCACTGGCGCAGTTGGGATTCTACCTCGCCCGCCGGTTTGGCCTCCGAGCGGGGCTCCAGCTTGCGGGCGTGGGTGCCGGAACAGCCGCAGGCCATGGTTTCCTCCCTCGTCAGGTCTTCAATGTCAAAGCCCTGTGCTTTGAGGATCTCCAGGGCCTGGGTGTAATAGCCCGTCTCGCCGTGGCTCTTCAGGTGCTTCAGGTGGGCTTTGATGGTGTTCTCGCCATGGGGGATGATGTTTTCCAGCACCAGGGCTTCGCTGTAGGGCTCGGCCTCGCGTTCCTCGATCGTGATCGCGCCAACCGGGCAGGTGCCGATGCAGGCGCCCAGGCCGTCGCAAAAGAGATCGCTTACCAGGCGGGCCTTGCCGTCGATGAGTTGGATCGCCCCCTCCGGGCAGCCAATGATGCAGTCTCCGCAACCGGTGCAGGTTTCGGGGTCGATCTTGATGATCTGTCTCTTCACTTCTTTACCTCTATGAGTTGTTTTATCGTTTCAAACAGTTTGCCGCCCTCGCCCACCAGGTCAAAACCCTGGCCGGAAAGGTTCCATTGGGTGACGGTGAAGCGCATCGAGCCCACGATGATGCGGAAAAGCTGCCCCGGATCGAGATTGGCACCGATCTGCCCCTGCTCCTGGGCTTCCCTCAAATAGGAAACCACGCTGTCCTTATGCGAGTGCATGATGCCGCGCATTTGCTCCGAAAAGGCCGGATCGTAGCGGAACAGCTCCTCGGAGAACATCACCTGGGCCAGGTCGGGGTTGGCGCTGAACATTTCGTAGCGGTTCATCACGAAACGGCGCACCCGCTCCAATGGAGCGAGCCCGGCGGTGCGGATATCCTCCAAAACCTGGCAGGACATGAGCTGGAAGTATTCCAGGATCTTGGTGATGAGATCGTTCTTGCTCTCGAAATGACGGTATAGCGCGGCTTCGGTCAGCTTCATCTCCCGGGCCAGATTCTTGGTCGTCAGGTTCTTGAACCCCTGCCGGGCGATGATCAGGATCGCCGCCTGGATTATATCTTCCTGTCGTTTCGTGAGTTCCATCGCTTATCCTATAGGTTAGTATGTCTTCACTAACCAATCTAACCAGCCCCGGGATTTTGGCAAGAAGAATTTTTCCCACCGCCGCAATCCAGCCCCCTGTGCCAGGCCACAGGCAGATTTCCCCTTTTGTTTGCAGGAAATCAAACTATACTGTGGGTATGCCAAAACCATTTCAGGCAAATCCAATGGAGCAAACCCAGACATGCGTCCCAACAGAAACGAACTGATAGACATGCTTGCCCTGACAGATCCGGAAGAGATCCAAGCTATGTATGACCGCGCCTACGAGGTGAAAAAGCAGTATGTGGGCACCAAGGTGTATTTCCGCGGCCTGATCGAACTGAGCAACATCTGCGCCAAGAATTGCTACTATTGCGGGATCAGGGCGGGAAACGAGAAGGTGGCACGCTACACGATCGACCGGGACGAAGTGCTGGCGGAGGCCGCTTGGTGCCACCAGCAAGGTTACGGTTCGATCGTATTGCAGTCCGGAGAACGCGAGGATGAGGCATACACGGCTTATATCACGGATCTGGTCCGCTCAATCAAAGGCCTTTCCCAAGGAGAACTGGGCATCACCCTCTCCCTGGGCGAGCAAAGTGAAGAAGTATACCGGCAGTGGTTCGAGGCTGGCGCGCATCGCTACCTGCTGCGCATCGAAACCACCAATCCCGCGCTCTATGAATCACTCCATCCGGCTGACCATTCCTTCCAGCGCAGGAAAAACTGCCTGGACCTGCTGCGCGAGCTTAATTACCAGGTGGGAACCGGCGTGATGATCGGCCTGCCGGGCCAGACCGTGTCTGACCTGGCCGACGACATTTTGTTCTTTTACGACCAGGACATCGACATGCTCGGCATGGGACCCTTCATCCCCCATCAGGACACTCCGCTGGGCCACCTCAGCGTTGGATACGATCCGGAGGCGGCTCTGGAAAACGCTTTGAAGATGATTGCCGTCTGCCGCATCGCCCTGAAGGATGTGAACATCGCCTCCACCACCGCGCTGCAGGCTTTGATGCCGACCGGACGCGAACTTGGCCTCCTCGCCGGCGCCAACATCATCATGCCCAACCTCACGGATGTAAGCTACCGGGCAGGATACCAGCTCTATGACGGGAAACCCTGCCTGGATGAGAACGCCAGCCTCTGCCGCAATTGCCTGGAAAACCGCATCAGGTCGATCGGGGAAACCATCGGCTATGGCGAATGGGGCGATTCCCGCCACTATCAAAACAAGCCCCACAAGTGATCTCCGCCTCAGGC
Source organism: Candidatus Syntrophosphaera sp. (assembly GCA_019429425.1). Lineage (NCBI taxonomy): Bacteria > Pseudomonadati > Candidatus Cloacimonadota > Cloacimonadia (SeqCode) > Cloacimonadales (SeqCode) > Cloacimonadaceae (SeqCode) > Candidatus Syntrophosphaera > Candidatus Syntrophosphaera sp. The sequence goes on along the minus strand of JAHYIU010000005.1, from coordinate 2,968 downwards.
CTATCCGAGGCTCAGGCCGCGATGGCTTAGATATCTCTTGACGAAAACCGCGATCCGGCCAGAATGGTTGAAAGCACTTTTTGATAAGCGCGATTTGACGCAAGGATCGCCAAAGCCCAAGGAGTTTATATGCAAAACATGAACCAGATGCTGAAACAGGCCCAGCGGATGCAGCAGGAAATGATGAAATCCCAGCAGGAGCTGGAAGATTCCACCTTTGAAGCCAGCGCCGGCGGCGGAGTTGTCAAGGTGGAAATGACCGGCAAGTTTGAGCTTAAATCCCTCAAGATCGATCCCGAGGCGGTGAGCCCCGATGATGTGGAAATGCTTGAGGACCTGATTGTTGCCGCGCTGCAGGAGGCCCATGCCAAGGTCGCCGCGGCCACCGAAGAGATCATGGGCAAGATCACCGGCGGGATGAATATCCCCGGATTGTTCTAAGCTGATTCACAGCCCAGGTTGCCTGAATGCTGATCTCCCCCGGCCTGGAACGCTTGATCCAAATCCTGAACCGCTTTCCAGGCATTGGCCGCAAAACCGCGCAGCGCCTCGCCTGGTTCCTCGTGAGCCAGGATAAAAGCTTTGCCCTGGAGCTCGCGGACACGGTCAGAACCACGGTGGAAAGCTTCACCACCTGCCAGCTCTGCAACATGCTCTCCGAAAGCGATCCCTGCCAGATCTGCCTGTCCCAGGAGCGTTTGGACGGCCTGCTCTGCATCGTTGAAACCACAGCCGACATCCAGATCATCGAAAACATGAACGACTACCGGGGCCGCTATTTCGTCCTCGGACACCTGCTTTCCCCCATCGATGGCTACGGGCCTGAGCAGATCAGGTCGGATTCCCTGCTGGAAGCGATCGGCCGCCTCCATCCGGAAGAGATCGTCCTGGCCCTGAAACCCTCTCCGGAAGGCGAAGCCACCATCCATTACCTCTCCGAGATCCTCAAGGACAAAGGGGTTCAGGTAACCCGCCTCTCCACGGGAATACCTTTTGGTGGCGACCTGGAATACAGCAGCATGCTCACCCTATCCAACGCCTGGAAAAGGCGCTATCCGGTCTAAGCCATGTTCACGGGGATAATCCAGGCCACAGCCAAAGTCCTGCGCAGCGTGCCTTCCGGGGGAAAACACCTCGTCACGGTCGAGCGTCCGGCCTCATTCTCCGATCTGCGTGAAGGAGCCAGCATCGCCTGCGACGGCATTTGCCTCACCGTTCTGAGCTTCGACAGCAGGAGTTTCACCGTGGAAGTGATGCGGGAAACCCTCACCAAAAGCACCGCCTCGGCCTGGAACGCGAACACCCTGCTCAATCTGGAGCCCGCCTTGCAGGTCGGGGACCGCCTGGACGGGCACTGGGTTTTGGGCCATATCGACAGGACCGCTCAACTCCTGGCCAGCCGCGTCATCGGCTCCACAACCTATCTGCGTTTTGAACTTCATTCCCAGGACCGGCCTTTGGTCGTGTCCCAAGGCTCCATCGCGATCAACGGGGTCAGCCTCACCGTTACGGAGCTCGATTCCTCCTCCTTCACGGTTGCCCTGATCACCCACACCCTGCAGAACAGCAATCTGGGCAAACTCGCGCCGGGAAACACAGTCAACCTGGAATACGACATCCTGGGCAAATACATCCTCAACCAAGGCAACCATCTGGATCTGAGCATGGAGGGCCTGCGTGAACAAGGTTATTAAGCTTTTCGGGTTGTTGCTGCTGATCCTCGTTCTGGCCTCCTGCGGCAGCAAAAAGAATCCCACCGGCGGGCCCGAAGACCTGGAAAAACCCACGGTCCTCACCACTTTGCCGCCTCAATACGGGCAACTCGGTTCCGGCAGGATCGAGATCAATTTCTCCAAACCCTTGGACAAAAGCTCCGTCACCCAGGCGATCTATATCTATCCCCCGGTCGCCGACAAAAAGGTGACCGTGGACAAAAACACCCTGCTGATCAGGCTTTACGGCGATCTGCTCCCGGACACGAACTACTACGTGACCATCAGCACCCGGCTCAAAGACCTGCGCGGCAACGCCCTGGCCGAGAACCAGACTCTGGTCTTCGCCAACGGAGACCTGAACAACCTGCGGATCGCCGGGAACTTCGAGTATGAAAACCCGGCTGACCTGGGCCTGCCGGTCCAGATGAGCCTCCTCTCGGCGGATTCCCTGCTGGTGATGAATATGGCGATGAGCGGGCCCACCTACGCGCTCGAGGCCCTCAATCCCGCCTCCTACATCCTTAGGGCCTATATCGACAAAGACCAAAACGGCCGCTACGATTTCTCCCGCGAGCCCTGGTTCGAACAACGGGCAAACCTCGACAGATCCATGAACCTGAACCTAACCCTCGCCTATGCTGACACCACCAGACCTGTGATCAGAACCGCCCTGGGCAAGTCTCCGCGGGAAATCGAGGTCACTTTCTCCGAACCGGCCGCCAGCTATGGATCGGTGAACATCGTCAGTTCGGACACTCAAACGGACCTGCCGATATTGATCTCGCGGCTGCGGGACAATAAAATGACCCTGCTCACAGCCAGACAGGAGAGCTTTTCCTACTTTGTGGAAGTCCGCCAGCTCAGGGACCTGAAAGGAAACACGACGCCCCTGGAAAGGGTCGAATTCCGCTCCGTGCCTGAGGATGACACCACTGCGCCGTTTGTCACCTTCACCGATCCCCGCAACGGAACCTCGGTCAACAACTTGGAGCCGGTTCTGGAAGTGCGTTTCTCGGAGATCATCCCTATCTCGGGCCTCAAGGCCAGACTCACGGCCGCGCGGTCTTCTGCTGAAGTTCCTCTTGATATCATCCAATCCGATAGCGACATATATCTGTTCCAACCCCGCCAGCCCCTGCAAAACTACCGCTCCTACGTCCTCAGCATCTTCGCGGAGGATATCAGCGGAAACAAGATGCAGGAAGAATTCCAGCTCAATTTCCTGCCCCTGCTCCGAACTGAATAAAGCTCAC